>CANETG010000069.1 GCA_947440875.1 Bacteriovoracaceae bacterium | reverse complement strand
CTTAGAGTTAGATTGAAAACTCGTCATTTCAAGATTGAATTTCCCAAGAAGCGTTTAAGTGCCGTCGATTAAAATGACTAAGATATTAAATTTTATTCGCTAATTTCTGGGGAAAGCTTATCCAACACCAATATAGTAGGGCAGTTAATATAAATTTATAGTGTTCTATAAAAACTTATGAATGTATTTTATTGATTCATCCGGCGATAATAGCTACATGAATGGCGCTGGAGAGGGCGCTGGCCTTTAAAGGAGCTTCTATGATGACGATCCCTTCAGAATCCAGAGGACTTGCTGATCACGGCTGGTTGAAATCGCGACACACTTTTAGTTTTGCCGAATATTACGATCCTAAGCGAATGGGCTTCGGCGCACTCCGTGTGATCAACGATGATTTCGTGGCGGCCGGAAAAGGCTTCGGTACTCATCCTCATCGTGACATGGAAATTATTTCGATTCCTCTTTCAGGAACTTTGAAACATAGAGACTCAGAAGGGAACGCAGCAAAAATTGTGAAGGGTGAAGTTCAAATCATGTCCGCTGGAACGGGAATCTTTCACTCCGAACATAATGCCTCTGATACAGATGAAGTTCGTTTTCTGCAAATCTGGGTCATGCCGAAGAAGCTGGGAATTAAGCCTCGGTATGATCAAAAAACTTATGAGCTCAAAGACAATGAACTCACACTCGTTGTTTCTCCAACGGGAACTGGCTCCGCCGTTGGGATTAATCAAGACGCTTATTTCTCGCTCGGAAAACTCTCTGACGGAAAGACCGTTTCCTATGACGTCAATCATGCCGGCAATGGAGTTTTCGTATTTGTTCTCACTGGCACAGTCACTGTGAACGGGAAGGAACTGAAATCTAGAGATGCTTTGGGAATTTCTGATACCACTAAACTTAGTCTCGTGGCTTCTGAAAACGCAGAAGTTCTTCTCATGGAAGTTCCGATGATTGATATGCACGGTTGAAAAACGAAACGGACACGAGCATGCTGTAAGGAAAAATTTTCGTCGACTCTAAAGAGTTTACCGAACCGCAGATGATCGTGTTGAAGACCCACTCTGATGTTGAGTGGGAGAGTGGTGTCTTCCCCAACGTCTTGGGTGACGACGGACATACTCCATTGCCACTAGATTAATCTGGCTTGGGACTAGGTGTTGTCTTGATAACGATGATCGCACCCCGGTGGCGGTCGATCAAATCTTTCGGAGGAAATTTGGGCCGAGTTGCAGTGACCGAGAAGAAAATTTCTTTTGTCTCAGGATGAATAAGCTTTATTTCATAGTACAGCATGGAGCTATTAAACGGTAAATCAGAGAAAAAAGTTGAATATTTTTTTTTGTTTAATCAACCTCAAGAACTCTAATTCATCTCATGAATAGTTCGTCATCATGAGATTTATTTAGGCTTAAAGATTAAAGTGTTTTCGGATAAGTTTTAAGGAGTGATTCCGAATAGAGTCTTTTTCTTGGAGAATTTCATGAAAGGCTCCCTCCATCTTAACGAGTTTGCAGTCATGCGCGAGCTCACAAAATTCAACTTGTTTTTCTGGTTTCACCGTCGTGTCTTCTGTCGCTTGCAGAAGGAGAATTGGCATGCGAAGTTTTTTTCCGACGAGATGAATGTTTTTTAAGCCTCGGAAAGCCTCAAAGACCCATCTGACCGTAGGTCCGCCGACAACGAGGTCTTGTTCAACAAAAAGAAATTTATTCATTTCAATGCGCGCAAGTGAGTGACTAAATTCACTCCGCTCCAGCGTATCCTCAGCGGGGTTGTAGGCTTTTCTTCCTGGAGCGTACTTTGTTCCCTGTCCCGCAGCGACGAGGAGGGCAGCTATCGATTGCGCCACAGGTTTCGGATAGGGCTTCGTGAAGATGTCATACATCGGAGCAGAGAAAGCCACTCTTTGAAAAGCTTCCGGATGCATTTCCATGTATCGAGTGGCGATGGCGCCACCCATCGAGTGAGCGATGAGGTAAAGTTTTTGTCCCTTCGTTTCCGGAAGAACAATACTTTCCATGAAGTGCGTGAAGTCCGAAACGTAGTTTTCAAAACGGCGGACATAACCCTTATCGCGGCTCTCGAGGAGACGCTCAGACTCGCCTTGGCCTTGGTGATCGATGAGATAAAAATTAGCGTTGGGAAGATCGTGAACCAATTCGAAGTATTTTTTCATGGGCTCTGTGCGGCCAGGAGAGACGACGATGTACGGTAGCCCTGGCCCTCGGAAGTAGGTCCGATAGCGTACTTTTTTACCCTGGTTATTAGAAAATTCACCATTAGGGATTGAATCTAAAGAGGCCAGAACATCTCTGTTCCAGACGAGTTTGTAATCCCTTTCTGGGATAGCGAAGACCGACAAACTTAAGAGGCAGATGAGCAGGATGGGCATAGGGCGATCTTATCCCAGGCCAATTGGGTACTCAATGGTTTGAGAAAAAACTCCCCTGTGTTATATTTATAGACCTATGACAATTAAAGCAGTTATTTTCGACATGGACGGTGTGATCGTCGACAATCACAAGTTTCACTACATGGCGTGGAAGCAGTTCTCCGAAAATTATAGCTTCGAGCTAGACGAGGAAATTTACCGCGAACGATTTAACGGTAAGACTAATCGGGACATTTTCCAGATGATCTTTGACGATCCTAGCGACGAAGAAATTGAAGTTTACTCCCAAGAAAAAGAGTCAATGTATCGGGAACTTTATTTTGACGATCTCACCCCCCACAAGGGTCTTCTTGATTTCCTTGCGAGCTTAAAAAGAAACCAAGTCAAGATTGCTCTGGCGACTTCGGCACCCACCGAAAACGTTGACTGGACTCTGGATAATCTCCAGCTGCGCCCATTCTTTGATGTGATCGTTGATGGGAGTGAAGTTGAGAACGGGAAACCGGATCCTGAAATTTACCTAAAGGTCTGTGACAAGCTCGAGATTCATCCGAAGTACTGTGTTGTGTTTGAAGATTCATTGGCGGGAATTGAGTCTGGATTAGAAGCCGAGTGTATGGTTGTCGGAATGGCTACTTCACACGAAGACTGGGAACTCGAAGGAAAAACAGATCACATCATTCACGACTTTACGGAAGTGAGAGGTGTTTGGATGCGACTCGACAAATAGATGTCTTTTACTGGCAGTGATTCGCCAGTTTCTTCAAGTGTTACGTACATCGTCACGAGATAAATTCCAAAGTAGAGAAAGTCTTTTTTGATTTGTGCTTTTCTTGCAAGAAGAAACTGCGCCATCGCAATGATTCCCGTGCGAAGTTGCGCGAGCTTAAACTCCACCTTCTGTGTTTGTGCGGACCCAAAGTGTTCCTGGAAAATTTCCATGATCTCGTTTTGATCGCTTTGCGGCCATGAAGGATTGAGCAACCCAATCTTCACTAATCCAGAACGGTAAAGATCATCTTTCCCTAGATAGAATCCATCATAAACTTCGACTAAACCTTCTTGGAACTGGGATGAGAACTTGGTCCAAAGGGTCCCTGGATTCCACAGCAGTTGATCACTTTCTTGGGCAAAATGCACCGAACGAAGATCCAAGAAAACACCATGGGGTGAGAAAAGTTGACGGAAGTAGAGTGAGAGTATGGTCGCGCCATTTCCAGGGAGGAGCTTCGGTCCTGCCACTGATTCATGGCGAATACAAAGGGGAAGATCGCCTAAAATTTCTTTTTGTAAGTCGGCCAATTCTGAGTATCCTTCCTTACTCACCATTCTGCGCGTGATGACAGGGACCTCTGACATGATTTCCGACCATTCCACCGTTTGGAAGAGAATCGTGGGCACATGTTTCATGAGCTCTTTCAAAACACCTGGTAGAATTCGCATGAAGATCATCCTTTGATTATGCTACACTGACTTGAACATTCACAGGGATTCCATGAAAAAAATCCTTATCGCCGGGGCCAGCGGTTTTATCGGTCACGCTTTAATTGAAAGACTCCTCGCCCACGAGGGGATTGAAATCGTTGCCCTCTCACGCAAGAGCCGTCCTTCAGATCATCCGCGTCTTACGTGGAAGCAATGCGATTTATTTTCTCTGAAAGATATTCAGCTCGCGATGGATGGTTGCACGGAAGCTTATTATCTTGTGCACTCCATGCTTCCCTCAGCGTCACTTTCCCAAGGAACTTTCTACGATTTTGATTTAATCATCGCGGATAATTTTGTCCGCGCAGCAATTGAGCATAAGCTTCAGCATTTAATCTATCTCGGGGGAATGATTCCTCCGGTGACAGAACTTTCTTGGCACTTAAGAAGTCGTCTCGAAGTGGAGACAACACTTCGTGAATCCGGAATTCCCACGACCGCCCTCAGGGCCGGGCTCATCATTGGCCCACATGGATCATCGTTTACGATTCTTCAGCGCTTGATTGAAAGACTTCCGATTATGATTTGTCCGGCGTGGACAAAAACCAGGTCGCAACCCGTCGCTCTGGCAGACATTCTTAAAGTTCTCGAGCGAAGTTGCTTCGAACCAAAAGTCGAAAATGGTGTCTACGATATCGGTGGCCCCGAAATTCTGACGTATCAGGGACTCATCCAAAAAGCAGCGACACTCGTCAGAAAAACTCGGACCATTATCACGTTAAATATCATTCCGCTTTTTCTCTCGCGGTTTTGGGTCTCACTCATCACTGGAGTGCCGAGGAATCTCGTCTATCCTCTGGTTCTTAGTTTGAGGCACGAAATGGTCGCGGACCCCAATCGGCTTTGGCCCTTTCCCGAAGATCTCACGACGGGCCTTGACGAAACGCTTAAAGTCGCTCTCCTCGGAGTGACTCCTAATACTTATGTTGGTTATCTTCCCATCCAGCGCGACGTCCGGTCGATCCAGCGCCTCGTTCTTCCCCCTGGAAGAGACGCGGTGTGGGTCGCGAAGGAATATTTTCATTGGCTTCCGAATTTCTTTTCCACTTTAATTCGCGTGAAAGTAGAAGGTGATCTTTGTACGTTCTATCTCGTGCATCCGGAAATTCAGATCCTCGTGCTCAAACGGAGTGAAGAAAGAAGTACCCCCGAACGACAATTACTTTACGTCGTGGGTGGAATTTTATCCGGGGAACAAGATCGGGGACGTCTCGAGTTTCGGGTCGTCCTTAACCGGCAGTATGTGATGGCAGCACTCCATGAATTTAGGCCGAGTCTTCCTTGGTGGTTATATAAATACAGTCAGGCACTCGTTCACTTAATCGTGATGAAGGCTTACGGAGAACATCTTAAATGGCACGTCATAAAAAGCAAACCGGAAGCGAATCTCAAAACTCAAACTATGGGTTAAAAATTCTCGTCACCGGTGCCAATGGTTTCGTTGGGCAAAATCTTATCCGAGAACTCGTCTCACTCGGGCACAATGTTTTCGCCCTAGTGAGATCTGATGCCGAAGTTCCTGCGGGAGTGACCGTTCTTCAGGGGGATCTTTTAAAACCCGACACACTCCCTAAGATTGAAAGCTTTGACCGCGCCTTTTATCTCGTGCATGGTCTCAAGACTGATAAGAAAGGCTTCGAGTATTACGAATCGATGATGGCGGTAAATTTCGTGAATTGGATTCGTCCCACGGGGGCGAGTCTCGTTTATTTGGGCGGTCTCGGAGACACAGAAATAACTCTGTCTCCCCACCTCCGAAGTCGTCACCTCACGGGATCCATTTTGGGAAGCTCTGGGCTTCCGGTGCTCGAATACCGAGCGAGTATCGTTTTGGGCGAAGGTTCTTTGTCGTTTGAAATGATCAAGGCGATCGTCGAGCGCCTTCCGTTTATTCCGGAAATGAAGATGCTCAATCAGCCGTGCCAACCAATCTCACTTTCCGATCTTTTAAAATATCTCACCGCGACTCTTCATCGGGAAGGCAAGGGTCATGAAGTTTTTGAAATCGGAGGACCAGACGTCATCAATTACGGCCAGCTCCTTGAAATGTACGCTGAGATCAAGGGACTTCGTCGGATGAATGTGAAAGTTCCCGATGTCGAAACGAGGGTCATTCTCACCGCCCTTGATTATTCTATTCCCGAATACAAAGAGGCCGGAAAAAAATTGGCGGAATCTCTGGTCCATCCGACCGTCGTGAAGAATGCCAAAGCAAGAGATGAATTTTCACAGATCAATCCGCAGAGTGCGCGGGTGGCGATGGAATCGGCGATGAAGTATTCAAAAACAGTTTACGCATCACTCTGGGAAAAAGATTTTCTGCGGGAACTTCTGTCGGATAAAATCCTGACTCAGTCGGGACTTCTTTCACCGGAGCTCATGAAGAATTTAGAGAGAGTGGGGAAGATCAGGGATATTTTTTCGCGCAGGAATTAAATTCCCGCGGCAAAATTACTTTTTGGGAAGAAGAGATTCGAGCTCCTTTAACTCTTCTTTCATATCAGAGGGGATGTTCGCGCCACGAGAGCCTGAGAATTCAAATTCAACGTTTTCTTTGTAATGCTCAAAACATTGTTTTGCCATAGGATGTTTCGGATACCTGCGAATACATTGCTTAAGAAAGCGATCACCTGAACCAAAGAAATCCTCACGCTTAAGATAGATCTCCGCCCATCCAAGCCAAAAACTCAAATCCGGTGCCAGCTTAGTATTCGGGTTTTGAAAGAAGTAATGAGAGAGAAGTCCTGATGCAAGAAGAAGATCGACATCCCGACTCCCATCAAAAAGCATCTGTACCGTAAGTGGCTTTAGTCTTTTATTGATAAACTTTTCCACCTCTTGATCCGTACTGAAACCTGAATTCAGCGCAGGTTCATTCTTCCATTCCTTTAGATCTCCCACCCAAAGTGAAAGTAGCTCCTTTATTTCAGGAGAGAGCCTTTCATTTTTCAGATAATCCGAAAAAAAGGCGATTTGATTTTCTGGGTCTTTCAAAACTTTAGTTCCCATTAAAAGAATTTGTTTGAAAGGTCGATCGATATCCATCTCATCTTCTTTAATCAGTTTGTCCTGAATGGAGCGAGTGAAGCTCGCTTTTGCTTCGGCATATCGGCGCACGATCATCTGGGCAATCCCGAGGTCATAGGGGTCTTTGAATTTTGTCGTATCAATAACCATCTCCCCATTCTGAAAGCTAGAGGCATAGGAAGGTGGGAGACGTGTATGGCAGTCGAGACATTGAGCAGTCATTTCTTGTAAACGCCAATAAGCAAAATCCACATCCCCTTTTTTAAAGGACGTAAGACTCTGATCAAGATTCTCACGAATAACTGAGTATGAAGGTGCAAAAAGATCTTCTTTCAGGACTGTAGCGTGCTTGGCATCTTTAAACGCCTGACCAAGTTCACGAATATTTTTCTCCACAATGACCCGGTTTGTTTTCTCTTTGAACTTCTTTTCCTCCGATAGATAGGGGATCAATTCAGACAATGCCATAAAAGCGCGGTTCATTTGGAGAACCGGACTTGCAAGAGCAGAACTAATAATGAGAAGACAAATAAGTAAGGTGATTTTCATTTATTTTCTCAATTCGTTTCGAGATGTTCTTTGGTTTTTGTCAATTATCAACTCAAGTCAATATTCCAACAAGGTGTTCGCTAACGTCAATCAGGACACAGTCATACTAGTGCTCCGCCGTATTCTATTTTCGCGACGATTGAATCTGTTTCCAGATAAAGTAACCTGTTGCCAAAGCACCAGCAGAAAGAAATGTTGCCCTCTCAAGATCGGCCTTCATCGTTTGCGTTCCCCCATTGTTCGTCAGATTTTGAACAAGCAAGACAGATGCCGTGAGAGTCATGGCACTGGCCACCTCCTCACTTATGGGTATAGTACCGGTGCCTTTCATCTGGGCAGTTGTAAAAGTAAGATTTGGTTCTTCAATTTTCTGGGCTGTAATTCCCAGTCGTTTTAAAGAAACCGGATGAATACTTTGGACATGGAAAACAGGATTCATATTTATTTTCGTATCACTTCGTTCCGGTTGATAGGTCACGTACCCCTTAAGGAGAACTTCATCTTCAGGTCTTAGCTTCTCTAAAATCTTACCCATACCTTCACTTTCAAGTTTAATTGAGTGGCCAGTGATTGCCTCAGCATCTTTGACGGAATGAATCTGTGCTAAAAGATGAACATCTTCCATCGTATTTATTTCTGCTTGAGACAGAAAAGAATAGAAGAGAATTAAAGAAGTGAGCAGAATTGAATAGAAAGATTGTTTCATTAGGCAATATTACTCGTTGAATAATCGGCCTGGTATGAGTGCAGTCACCCCCCAGGCTGATTTTGATCAGTTATTTTTGAATGATTGCGGTCACCGATTTGCCCTCAATTGAGCGTACATAAAGAAGAACGTCTGAATGGGGGAGTGATCTTAAGTTGAAACGGATTGGGATTTCAATTCTTGTGATCTTTTCATTACAAATTGAGCTGGTCTTTTTCATAACGGGAAGGATCGCAATGGTGTCCTTACCATTATAAATGTATTCAACGTGATCAAACACGACACAGTCGCTTGGTGCTTTAGCGTAAAGGAGAGCATCTCCGCCAAGGCCGCCGGTGAATCCAAGTTCTACATATTCAACAATGGGATAAAGGTATTCATCCACACTTTCCGATCGAGAGACAGCAACATTGAGATTTTCTTTTATCGTGTGGCGGGAACCTTCGTTGACAACGATTTCATAATTCCCACCCTGAAGGTTTCCTATGAAAACTTCTTCGGTAAAGGGAACTATCATTGGTTCACATAGTTCTGACGTACTATCTTCGCGCTTTATCGCAGTCACAGTGATGACGATTTTTTCGTCTTTCACAATTACATCAATTTTATTTTTTATAAAGCATGGATTCGGAAATTTACCAGACACAACAACTTCTACGTTGTCATTGTTATCGAACCCCTTTGGTACAAAAAGATGATCAACCGGTGAGATGATCACTTCGGCCATAGCGAAGGTTGAGTAAGCCAAGAGAGCAGCGAAGACTGTGAGACGTTTCATAAATTCCTCCCTGGAATCTGATTTTGTGAATTCAGCATAACGAATCAGATGCGTCCAGAAGCTGAGCTGACTTTGAAAAAATTATGATTTTTGTCATGTGCTTCTTCATGACATTGCACGAGATAGTATTTTTGCTCCCTCAGTCGCAGCACGTTATGTTAGTCTTCCTAAAATTTACACAGCGAACGATATAATTTCTCTTCATATTCCTTTAGTTAAAGAAACACGCCATCTGATTAATGAAAGCTCAATCTTAATGATGAAAAAAGGTTTTCATGAAAAATCTTATTTCCTGACAACAGTCATCTTCTACCAAAGCTTCCGTCAGGGTCACTCGGATTGAACGAGGGGTATTGTCGTTTCATCAACCAATGGAGGTTTGTATGAAACAGATTCTTTTCGCTTCTCTCATGATGATGTCCATTTCTTCAGTCTACGCTCAACTCGATGTGACCGCTGCTCAGGTGAAACATCTTTATGTTCCCACTGGATTTGACAGTAATGATTCAATTGAAGTTGTCGTGACAGGTAATCTTCCCAATCCTTGTTATTCACGGAACACGGTTTCAGTCGATGTGAAAGACGACTTGATTAATATCCATGTAAGTGTTCTTAAGAGAGAAGAGAAATTGAACTGTCCTGCCATGCAGGTTCCTTTTAAAGAAGTTGTTTCCGTCGGAAACCTTCAGGGGGGAGAGTACAACATTAATGTGAACGGTGTGCTGAATGACACTCTAAAAGTAGCTGAAGCAGAATCCGGTGCAGTGGACGATCATCTCTATGCGGCGATTGATAATCTCGAGCATAAGGGGGGAGACAATTATGTTCTTCACGGCTGGCGCTACAGCACTTGTATCGACATCGATAAAGTAGAAGTTATTTCGAACGGTAAAGATACCCTTTCAGTTCTTCCTATCATGAAATTGCTCAGTGATTTCTGTCCGATGAAGCTTACTCCGGTTGCGTATCCGGTGAAACTCGGTGCTCGCCTGATGAAAATGTCTCAGCCCCTCATCCATGTTCGCACGATGGATGGGAAATCATTTAACTCTGTCCTTGATCTTAGAGAACGCAGATGAACGCCTTCGTTCTCATCTTCCTTCTCGTTACGACCGGAAGTCAGGCAGCCTGTCTGCCTGACTCCGGACCAACTTCTAAAAAAATACTCATGGACGTGCGTGATATCGAGAACGCCGCTTTAGATTTTGAAGCTTCCGTCAGATCCTTACTTCCTTCAGGGATTAATCTGATTGTCCGACTTGAGCCAAATAGCCCACGAACTAATGCTGAAATTTCGAAATCAGGAAACGAGCTGTCGCTGGTTGTCTGGGGTGGGATGTTAGGTCATCCGGAAATGGATCGCGGTACATTTCTTCTCCTTCTTTGCCATGAATTGGGACATGCTCTAGGTGGTCCCCCTCTTAAATCCCGAAACGGCTGGTCTTCCACTGAAGGTCAGGCGGATTATTATTCAGGCGGAAGCTGTTTTCATCTTTTTGAACCAAATGAAGAATTATTTCTTTATTCAGCACTGAAGCTCACATCGATTTATGCACATGTGACCCGCGAAGTGGCACCTGATCTTCAGCGGTGTGATGAGGTCCAGGTTTTGAGAACAAATTATGGGTACCCAGGTGTTCAGTGTCGTCTCGATACTATGATTGCAGGGCGAAGAAATCTCCCCCGACCGCGCTGTTGGTATTTTCCTCAAACTGATCACAGGATAAATATGCAAAGCGAGATAAAAGAAGAAGGTTTCACTACCAGTGATTTCGAAGTTCAGAAATTTAGTATTCAGGACCGTATCAAAAAACTTGATGAAGAGTTAAGACAGTCTCCACACCAGGAATCCATTAACGATGGTCAAAAATCGGAGTGTGCAGCTCATTATGAAACGAATCATTAAAGTCGAGAGAACTCAGCTCAAGAAGGTCAATTACGAGCTGGAGCTTCGTAAGCAGGCGCTTGGAAGAGGATAAGAGAAATATCAATGGCCAGAAAGGACCCAAGTTTTTTATGCTAAAGCTGACGTAAGTCATGTCTTTTGGATAGAACCGGGCATATCAATGAATGGAATGACTTTCGAGCCTCTTTTTCAACACTCCTCACTGGGTATCATCATCGCTGATGCTTCCGGTAATATTGTCATGACCAATCCCTG
>CANETG010000068.1 GCA_947440875.1 Bacteriovoracaceae bacterium | reverse complement strand
GAGCTCATGCGCGGAGATCTTTTTAAGAACACTGGAATTTCGTACGAGGACATCATCGCTTCTTCTTTTGAGACTGGACTTATTAAATCTTCAGAGCTCGATCAGATTCTGAAGTTTGAAGAGTTCTGGAATCCCAAGGCTCCTTCTCGCTTTCGGACCTACGCAAACTTCGCCTTCTCAATTGCGGGGACCGCGACATTCTATCTCCCGCCTCCTTGGAACTTAATGGGAGCCGTCGCACTTATGTTTACTCAGTCGCGGACTATGCCAACCACAGCGACTCCGGACCCTGATGACAATTGGAACGTAATTCTCTAAAGGAGCTTTATGAAATTTTTATTACTTTCTTTTTTTATAGCAAGCTCTCTTCACGCTGAATCTTTTCGAGTTCTGGTCAGAGAAGATCACTCTACGCGAACAAGATATAAGGAAGTCGAACTTATCGATTTAGAAAGTTCAACTTCTTTTGAGGGAAAATATTTTAGGATAGTGAAGGGAAAGGGAAAGGAAACAATTTCTTTTCGTGATCGAGATCCAGAACTCGTGCTCAAGGCGGCCACTGCGTACTACCATCTCACTCTGGCCCGAGAGTTCTGGGAGAAGAAAATTGGCTCGAGCAGACCCGCAGCACTTCCTCGACTCACAGTTCGAATTGATATTTCCAATCTCTTTGATGATCAAGGTCATTACGCCAACGATAACCGTGATCCCCAATTTAATAACGCCCTTTCAATCCCGGCAGGTCAGACTCCCGACTGGATTCCGGAAGGGAGAGAAGACAAATGGGGACCGGAGATATGGTTTCGTCCGAAAAAAGTTATCGACACAAGATTTTTTTCAAACACACTCGGACCCAATCCACTGACTCAAGTTTTAACGGCGATTGAACACCCCCTCATCAATTATGCAAGAAACCAGCTCCAGGTTTCGGTGGTCGAGCGATTTTTTTATCCGCAGTATGCTTCGGGGAGTCTTCAAAATGATGTTTTCCGATTTGCTGGGACAGTCGCACTCACGAGATTTCTCATCAGTGGTTCTAAAAGACTCGATCCCCTTTTTATGGAAAAATGGTTTTACCTTGATACGGCGATGATTCCCGAAGTTGTTTATCATGAATACGCGCATATTATTTTATCTGATTACTTAATGATCAGTCACTCCACTCCGGTGCTCGAGGGAATCGCAGATTACTTCGCAGCTGCCCAAGGAAATAAGAAAAAGGTTTACGCCAAAGTCCCTGGACGAAGCACTTCTCAGCCTAAAGACCCTTACAACAAGAAACCATACGTTCATTGGTCGGAGGCAAATCGTACCGCGAGTTCGGATTTTGTTCTCGCTGTTCTTTGGGACGTCCGTGATGTTCTCGGAGAAGAGATAACAAATAGGCTTGTTTATCAAACTAGAAAGTATCTCACCACCGAAACTGCCTCGATCAGTGATCACCTTCTACGCGCGATCCTGAGATCATGCGACGACGTTTGCGTGGAGCCTAGACTTGATAAGCTTCATTTGTATGAAAAATTCTCTGCACGAGGATTTTAGTTGAGGTTGTAGCCCATTTCGGGACGCCTTAGTTCCTGGGGAAGGTTATCGAGATCTTCAGGGATCGCCTGATGGGGGGTGACGGGGAATTTTTTGTTGTCGTCTTTCTTTCGCATGATGAGGGAATTTCCGTTCTCAAGGAGGGACACATCGAGGCCGCGCTTTCGGAATTCAAAAACGGCTTCATCGATTGCAAGAACTAATCCCTTCTCATACACATTGATCGGGGGGAGATCTGTGTGGAGACTCACTCCTTCCGTCTTGAGAACTCTGAAAATTTCGTTTAGTAATTCGAATTTGTATTTGAAATAGCGGAGAGTATTTTGTGAAAAGATCACGTCAAATTTACTTTCACCATAGGGGAGGAGAGTTCCGAAATCAAGGTCTTCAAAAATGATGAAAGGTAGGTCCACTTTTTCGAGTTCTTCTTTGTTTAAAATATTCAAGTTCAGCGCTGTCACGGCGTAGCTCTCTCGGCGATAAAACTCTTTTGTTTTTTCTTTATTCACCCCGTAGAATTCCACGTCTGGGAAAATCTTTTTAAGCTCCATCAAAACGCGTCCATTGCCAGGACCAATTTCCATTACGCGTGTTTTTACACCTGCCATTTTATTTCTTTCATGGATTACTCGGATGATGTCTTCAATTTTCTGCGGCTTCAGTTTCTCGTTCAAATCAAAAAGGGAGTGGGAACTTTCTTCGTTGTAGACCATACCGATAGTGGGATCAAAATTGACGGTATCCACTGTCTCTTCACTCTGGAAGTAAAGTGTGAGACAAAAAGCAATCATCGTGACTGAAAAAATAAGAAGAGTTCGACGGAAATACATATCCTAAGATTGAATCATCTCGTGACCTTCTTTGACAATAACGACTTCTTCATCTTAAATAGGGAACTAATCACAGGGAGAAATCATGAAAGCTATTGTTCTTCTCGCTCTTATCGTTTTCAGTTCATCAGCAGTGGCGCAAGCCAAGACAGGCCTGGGTGTCATGCTCGGAAATCCAACTGGCATTAACGGTAAATATTGGCTTTCCGAAACCAAAGCGGTCGATGGAGGGATGGCATTCTCCATGGGAAGTAAGACTCGTTTCCAGCTTCATTCGGATTATCTTTTCCATAGCAATGGCGAATTGATTTTCCAGGATAACCATCCGCTTGATCTTTATTATGGAATTGGTGGTCGGATGGAATTTGATGATGATATTGAGCTTGGGATTCGTCTTCCTGTGGGTCTTGCTCACAAAATGGAAAATGAACGGGCCGACATTTTTGGAGAAATCGCTCCTATTATCGATTTCATTGGACGCTTCGGGCTAGAGCTTTCTCTGGCGATAGGGGCACGTCTCTATTTCTAATAATCTTACATCCCATTTCTTAAATCGATTATCTTCCTTCGCTGCGTTGTGAGAAAACCTAAAGCCTTATAAAGATTTAATTCCTAGGAAATTCTCTTGAAACGATTATTTCTTTTCGGCCTCACTCTTATTATTCAACAAAAATCTTTTCTTTGATTGAAACTTTTTTTCCGTAAATCTCTGTGATGCGGATTTCCCCGCCTAGATTTTTTTCAATAGGTTTTTCTCTATTCACGAGATTTAGTACTACCCGATAGTCCGCTTCAAACTTGACCTTACCAGACTTTCCATACAAAACGCCTTCACGCATTTCGATTCCCATCAAGGGTTTTGATTCAATCGTAGTATTAACCGTATTCATCATTTGGAGTCGATCGTAGAGCTTGAGATTTTTCAGTTTGAGATCCGCAGGAAAGGGACGAAACGCTTTCGGCTCTACTGATCCCTCGACGTCACAACCTTCCTGAAACTTAAAGGTGAGTGTGACTACTTTTTGCATAAGCAGTGCCTGAGACCAGTCAATTTTTTTAGTCTGGCATTTGTCTACTCTAAAATCCTTGAGCAGAGCTGAAGAAATCTTTTTTTTTCCTGGAAGGAGGGGAGATATCAAGGATCGCAGAGACGCTCTGGCTTCGTTGACTTCATTGGTCGTTGCGTGAAGTTGATGAAAACTGGTAAAGCCTAACAAGATTAGTAGCATTGGTGACTCCTTCTTTATTGAGCATATAGGACTGGCCAACGAAGCGAAATCTTAATTATATAGCAAGAGGAATTGGTGATCAAAAATGGACGACAGCGTACTTCGAGGTAAAAATATTTTGGTGGTAGATGACGAAGTTAATCTCCGAGAGATCGTTGCGTCTGAGCTCGAATTTATGGGCGCGCATGTGTTTCAGGCAGGCAACATCAATGCTTCGAATGAAATTCTTCAACAAATTAAAATCGATCTTATTATTTCTGATATTCGTATGCCGGGTGGGACGGGAATTGATTTACTGAAAATAGTGAAAGCAAGAAATGTGTTAAATCCTCCCGTCATCCTCATCACTGGTTTTGCCGACATCACTTCCGAAGAAGCCTATGCCTTCGGTGCAGAAGCGCTGCTTAATAAACCCTTTGAGCTCGATGAGCTCATCGAGGTCTCTGCTAGGCTAATTCGGCCGGTAGAGAATCGGTTTTCAGATGAAGTCACCGGAGTGGTTAATAAGATATCGCTCACTTCAGATTTACCTCTCAGGAAGACTCCGCATTTTGAGTTAGGGCGGGGGGGAGTATTTCTTCAAACTGACAATTCCAGAAAATACGATATAGGCGAAAAAGTAATGATTGAACTTAAATTTTCTGACGTTGAGCTTTCAGCATTGGCCGTTCCTCGCTGGGCCAAGCTCTCCGATAAAGACGGCAAGCTTTGTCTTGGTCTAGAAATTCTCAAAGTAGACGGGAAGTCTTTTGATTATCTCCAGAACTACTGGCAGACTTCCCCGTGCCTCTCATTTATTCCCAAATCTTATTAAATACTATTTCCTATTAGTTTCTTAACCAGTGACAGGTATACCCACCAGGATTCTTTTTTAAATAGTCTTGATGATAATCTTCTGCCGGGTAAAACTTCACCGCTGGAATAACTTTCGTGACGATCGGTCTTGGCCATTTCTTTTTGGCGTCGATCGAAGTAATCAGCTCGAGGGCAGTTCTTTCCTGATCTGGTGAGTGGAAAAAAATCACTGAACGATACTGCGTTCCTTTATCGTTGCCCTGTTGGTTGATAGTTGTTGGATCATGCATCCGAAAAAAAAATTCGAGGAGTTCAGTGTAGCTAAGCTTCGTGGAATCGAATTCTACCTGAACACTTTCGGCATGGTTTGAAGTCCCAAGCTTGACGATGTTGTAGTTCGGATTTGGGATCTCACCTCCGGTATATCCGACGACAGTACTGAGCACCCCAGGGATGTTTCGGATGATATCTTCCATTCCCCAGAAGCAACCACCGGCGAGAGTTGCGGTTTCTTTTTTCATCGTTTTCGCTCCTAAATTAAGACTGAAAATAAGTAGTAAAATGAGTGTTTTCATCGCCCTATTATGTCCCGATAGATTCCATCTATCAACCCTTCGACATTATCGATTTTTCTTCAACAAGGATTAGAGCGATAGTCTCTTTAATCGATAGAAACCTCAGGAGGTTATTTATGTTAGGTATTGGTAAAAAGTTCCCAGCGTTCAACCTTAAGGGTGTCAGCAGCACTGACCCTAAAACAGCATTCACAGACATCCATAATCAAACCTACGAAGGCAAGTGGCTGGTTGTCTTTTTCTACCCGAAAGATTTCACTTTCGTTTGTCCAACTGAGATTAAAGGCTTTGGCGATCTGAATAAAGACTTTAAAGATCGTGACACTCAAGTACTAACTGCAAGTACGGATTCTGAGTTCGTTCACCTTGCTTGGAAGCAGAATCATAAAGATATGACAAATCTTCCGTTTCCGATGCTCTCAGACATCAAGCGCGAGTTAACGACGAACCTCGGTATTCTTGATGAGGCTGAAGGTGTGGCGCAAAGAGCGACTTACATCGTTGATCCGGGCGGAGTGATTCGTTATGTATCTGTCAACGATATGAGTGTCGGTCGCAATCCGAAGGAAGTCCTTCGCGTTCTTGACGCTCTTCAGACAGATGAGCTTTGCCCATGTAACTGGTCTAAAGGCGAAGCCACAATTAAAGTTTAAGGAGTTCCTATGAGTCTCGATATTTTAAAAGATGTGGTGAAAGACTATGGAAGAGATATTCGTATTAATCTTGATTCGGTTCTTTCTGTTGAAGGAGCGCCTGGCCTGTCTGAAGTCCAGATTTTCGGAACTTTTCTTGCCTCAGCTTACGCCAGTAAAAGTCCGAAGCTCATCGAGATTGCCGAAGGAATTGCAGCTGAAAAAATCAGCAGCACCGAAATCGAAGGAGTGAAAGCAGCCTCCACGATAATGGGGATGAATAATATCTATTATCGTTATTTACATCTTCTGGAAGGTGAGGAAGAACTCAAGAAGTTGCCCGCTAAGCTCCGGATGCAGATTATCGGTAAGCCAGGAATTGAGAAGTCGAACTTTGAGATTTATAGTCTCGCAGTTTCGGCGATCACAGGTTGCGGTATGTGTATCAATGCCCATGTCCAGGAAATAAGAAAACACGGCATCGAAGATCTTGGCATTCAGAGTGCCATTCGTATTGCGGCCGTTACAAACGGTGCGGCCCAGGCCCTCTCAATAGGCTAAAAATTATATTTCGCCACTTCAGTCTTCCGCTCAATGTGGTAAACTGAAGTGGTGAATGTACTTAAAGGCCCTGAAGGGTTCGAGAATTTTTATAGCGAAATGTTTAAGGCCCGCTGGCCGATACTGAAGGAGTCTCTTCTCCTTCCGAAAAAACATGTCGCTATCTTAAACCCCTTTTCAAAATTTAAATTTCCCGGAGACCCGATCAGCATGACGGGAATTCCTTATCCTCACCACATCGCAGACAGCTTTCCTCATCCTGAAAAAACGGAAGAAGGGTATTTTAATTACTATTTAATGGATGCGGCTTCTATTCTTCCCGTGATGGCGCTAGACCCACAACCAGGTCAGAGAGTCGTTGATCTTTGTGCCGCTCCCGGCGGAAAGAGTCTGTTGTGTGCCTGGAAAATGGACAACCAAGGGCTTCTTGTTTCCAATGACCGAAGTGCTGCCAGACGCGCGCGGATTCATAAAATATTTGATGAGTATTTACCGAAGACTAGTCAGAAGAATCTCAAGGTCACCGCTCACGATGCGAGCAAGTGGTGCCTCTATGAAAAAAATGTTTACGACAAAGTTCTCCTCGATGCTCCTTGCTCCTCCGAGCGGCATGTTCTGATTGATCCCAAGGAAATTGCTCTCTGGGCACCCGGAAGAACCAAAGCGATTGCGGTGTCTCAGTTTGCGATGCTCGCCAGCGCACTGGATATCGTAAAACCCGGTGGGACGATTGTGTATTCGACCTGTGCTCTATCGGAGCTTGAGAATGATGATATATTACGGAAACTCCAGCAGAAGCGGGGAGGACGATACGAACTTTTACGCAGAGAATTTCCCATCGGTGAGCCAACCGAGTTCGGTTGGCAGGTTCTACCGGATAATACCGGATGGGGACCTTTTTATCTGGCGATGGTGAAGAAAATAAAATGAAAGAGCTTTCAATTATCAAGACGGGTGACCATCCGGAGCTCGAAAAAATTTGGATGGAAAAAGCGCAGAAGGCGATGGCGCGGTTTCATCCCAATCGTCTTAGCGAATGGGTGAACGGTCGGATCGCCTTGACTGTTGCGTTTGAAAAAGTCGGAATAACAATTACGCCAGGGAATGAATTCGTCGGGTACCAGAAGATTAGAGGGCATGAGGATTTTACATTTTCTATTTCACACACTCCAGGATGGGCGGGTGCTCTGGTCACTGGCCGTGATCAATTCCCCGGCCTAGATCTCGAAGCAAAAGACAGGCAGATTGACGAGCAGGTCTTAGAACGATTCACTCATCCCGAAGACCATAATCTCGAGTCTCTTCTTCTGTGGTCGGTGAAAGAAGCGGCGTACAAGTGTCTTCCGAAGGAAACACAGGAAAAAATTTGGCTTCAAAGTATCCAGGTGGGTGCTGGAAGCTTTATGGGCGAAGGATTCGGAGGGACTTGGGAGAAAATTCATCACCCTGAGCTGGTGGTGGTTGAGGCTTTCCGGGCGATTTAGTCAGGATCTCGACACATCTCATTGTCCTCTTTAGAATTTACTAATGGATTCTCGCCGTTACGTCATCTGCGATATTGAGGCCACTGGTCTTCACGAAGACAAAGATCTCATTGAGATTGCACTCATTACTTTTGAAGAAGATAAAATCGTCGAAATTTATGAAACCCTCATTAATCCGGAAGTTCCAGTTTCCGTCTTCGTCCGAGAACTCACCGGGATTAATCAACGACAACTTGATCTTGCTCCAAAGTTTCATGAAGTCGCTGATAGCATCCGCCTTCGTCTCGCAGGAAATACTTTCGTCTCTCATAATATTGGATTCGACTTAGGTCTTCTTCAGAAAAAGTTTTCGGAACGCGGCGAAGAACTGAAATGTCGATCTATGTGCACTCTGAAAATGTCCGAGGAACTCATCCCGGGGCTCACGAATTATAATCTGGATGCTCTGGCAGCGTTCTTTGATATAAAAAATCCTGATCGTCACAGAGCTGCCGGCGACGCTCTTGCCACACTTGGAATTTTCCGAGAACTGATGAATCTTCGGATGAACACGAGATCCCTTCCCCTCTGGCTTCCTCATCACGAGAAGATTTTAAAGAATATTCCCAAACGCGCTGGCCTTCTGGAAATGTTAGGCGGTGAAGAAAATGTTCTTCGCACGGAAGCTGTCGCCGATCTCGAGAAAAAGGCCCGCGATCTCCTTCAAGTAAAGCTGCATAACCGTGAGCTTCTCTTAAAGACAGCAGACATTCGCTACAAGTACACTGGATCAGCACTCATCGCCGAGTTTGAGAAGCTCAAACTTTTCCCGATCCACTACCACTGGCTCGTTCTTCTGGAGAGTAACGAGCGGGGCCTTCAGAAATTTGTGGTGAAACCCTACAGAAAAGATATTGAGGGCATTTGGTTCTATTCGACTCATGCGCAGGCGCAGAAAAAATCTCGGGAACTTAACGGAAAAATTCAGGACCGGAAGTTCATCTACCATGAAGGAGGAATCTCGAAAGAAGAAATCCTTCGTTCAAATCAAATCGCCAGTGAGCTCTCAAAGGCAGAGCTTTTTCCGACACCCCATTTGATCATCATGGGAGAGGGACGGAGCATCAACGAACGCTCGTTTATTCTGGTGAGAAACGAGCACGTTATGGGTTACGGCTACACGGAAACGTCTGAGGAGAGTCTACTCGAAAATCCGGAAGCGATGCTCGTACGAAACTATAACAAGAACCTCGGAGTCGACCTGGCCGCGAAACGATACCTCCGAATTCTTAAAAACCAGCGCCAAAAAACAGAAAGCTGGCGAAGCCTTTCTGCGAAGTCTGTGGTAGAAGAGTCTCAAACTTCTCAAAGGTCAGTCTCATGAACCCAAAGAACTTCAAATCGACGAAACGCTTTTCCGGATTCCCCTGTACTCACCGACAGTGGAGGGCCGAATCTCACTGCCATTTTGTTCATGGCTATTCGCGTGAATTTTATTTTGAATTCGCTGCAAGTGAATTAACGAAGGAAGGCTGGGTTGTCGATTTCGGAGGCCTGAAAGAACTTAAGGCGTGGTTGGGTCATACATTCGATCACACCTTTCTGGTCGCGCAAGATGATCCTGAACTCCCTGCGTTTGAAAAACTCCACACAAGTGGTGCTCTCGATTTACGAATTCTCCCCAACCCAGGCATGGAAGGGACGGCGGAATACGTCTACCAAAAGGCTTCGGAAATTTTGAAGAAGCTTTATGGGACACGCGCTTGGGTGACTCTCGTTGAAGTCCGCGAAAACGAAAATAATTCAGCTCAATACATCCCATGATTTTATGGAATCAGTTCGCCCGTTCTGACTGCTTCCCGGATTGCAGCTGCGAATTCATGCGGATTGATTCCTGGATCAATCAGCCCCTGGCTTTTTGGAGCTCTCTGGCCTATCTTCTGCCGATTTATTTTCTTAATAAAAATCTCAAAGAAAAAACTGCTGTCACGAAGCTCTGGAATCAGTGCCTTGTGGTGCTGACAATCTCGAGTCTGTTTTGTCACGCGAGCTTCATCCGCTTGAGTGTCGCGATGGATTTTGCGAGCATCGGTATCATCATGGGATTTTTTGTCGTTGTGAATGAGGTTAAACCTAAGAATCTTAAGAGAAGTATTTCGTTTTTCTTCGCGACTCAGATCGTTTTAAATTTTGGTTTAACAAAATGGCCAAAAATATCACTTTCTCTTCTTGTCTTCCTTTTTGCTTTTTATGAAATCTTGAAATCAAAAGGAGTTGCGTTCCTTCGCGCGAGGAGTCTTCAGCTCTCTCTGCTCTTATTGTCTTTATCGTTTTTATTATTTTTGATCGATGACCAGAAGATCATTTTTTGCGATCCCCACGGCTGGATCCACGGTCACACGCTATGGCACTTTGGAACCGCTTGGTCTGCTTACTACTATGCTCGCTGGCGCTTCATTGACGAAAGCCCTTCAGCGCTAAAAGCAGAATAGAATCTTCCTTCTCAGGAACGTAATCTTTCGTCCCGAGTCTCAAGAACGTTTCTTGCGCCACTCCAAGTTGACTCACCCAGGTGGCGAAGTATTTTTCTTTCTCCGGATGATAATGAATGAGTGCCGCTTTTAGGCATTTGAGGGCATGAATCGCGTACGCATTCATGTCCGAGATGAGGTACTCAAGTTCCCACTTAAAATCCGGATGGGTGATGAGTTCAGTGAACAGTCCTTGACTCAGGCAATGATCCAAAAACCAATAAAGTGAAATCTGGCCTTCATAGCATTCGTTATCGTGATAAAAATGATCCGCATGAATGAGATCATGCATCGTGAAGCTCAGTGGATCTCGCTCGCCCAGAACAAATTTGTCCAGTCCCGTTTTCACGACTGTCACGCATCTCTTTCCCACTTTCTGTTGGGCAAGAACTTCCGCTGGCTGAGGAATATGAAACATCAGAACCAAGGGATAACGACCTTTTGACCACGACAGAAGTGAGCGGTTCACCGCCTCGGGTGTGGAGCGAAGAGCAAACTGATTGAAGAGTTCGCCGATCGTCTCAGGAAGGCGACGCTTGATATTTTCTTCCAATGGTAGTGGAATATTTTTAAGGGGAAAATTCAACTCATGGGCGATTTTTAAATTGGGGCGCTTGGCCCCTAGCCAAGTTCCTGGAAATCTCGTGGAGAGATAAACGATGACGTACAAACTTGTCAGTTCAGCATCACTGATTATTTTTTGACGGTACAGTTCAAGAATCGGGGCCAATCTGGCCTCGATCTTGGGGGACTCGAGCTTCAGTTCATCATCACTGACTAACTTCTTCTTAAAGCGCCCTGCTCTTGAGGATAATTTGATAATACTTCCTGGATTCATCTAGTAAGATGTAACAAGCCTTGTTAATTGTGACAAGTTGAAGCCACAGGAGGATTTTAATGAAATGGATGAGCCTAGAGAAGATCTGGAGATCTGCCGGTAGGAACAACGTAAAAGTCCGCTTCTGTGACTGGACTCACCAAATAAAATTTTTCCTGATTCAGGGTGAGAGCTCTGATGGACTACGATTTATCGGCATACTGGATAATGGTGAGAAGATGTC
>CANETG010000067.1 GCA_947440875.1 Bacteriovoracaceae bacterium | reverse complement strand
CTCGGGGTATTTTTCACAGAGCTCTCGCACACCTTTTTCAACACTCGGAGAAAAGTAGATGAGCTCGATTCGTTTCCCCGCTAAAAGAGCGTCTGTGATGAGGGGAAAGACTTGCTGAAACTCCCCTTCGCTGGAAAATTCAAACGCCAGGTCAGCGGGCACAGAAAATTTTCTGCTCAAAGGATCGCCGGCATTTTTTCGCTCAAACGAGAGTCTCTCCCGTACTTGAGGGATAAATACTAAGAGGATAGAAATCAGTCGCATGAAAACAGAATAGAGAATCATCCGAGCGCCTCTCGGGCCTTCTGCATCACTTCGGCCACTGAAATCTCTTGCATGCAGAAGAGTTCTTTCCGGTAGCAGGGAGAGCTCCCCGTCGTGGAACACGGTTTGCACCACAAGTCTTTTGAAAGATAAGAAGATTTTTTTCCGTGAGGAGAAAAACCAAATAACGGATGCGTCGGACCGAAGATGGTAATGACCGGGACTCCGTGGGCTTCGGCGATGTGATTCATCCCAGAATCATTCCCAATAGAAAGCTCCGCCCGGGCCAAGATCTGCATGGATTCTTTGAGTGTCGTTTTCCCTTGAAGGTTTAAGAGCCTTGGGGAATGGATCTGACCGAAGGCCTCACAGAATTTATCCTCAGGCCCCGCAAGGACCACAAGATGATAGTTCGTGTCTTGAAGAAGGAGTTCAGAGAGCTCGACAAAAGACTTGATGGGCCAGCGCTTGGGTTCAAACGACGCCGAGGGTGCGACGACGATATATTTCCCTGGCACCGGATAAACATCCGGCGAGGGAAGGCTTGTCATCTCAGCGTTTGGACCTTTTCGAAAATCTCGCGTCGCCGCGACTCCTCTTGAGTCCTCGAAGAGATCTTGGAGATCGATGATGATCCTCTCCACTTGAGGCTCAAGGCCAAGAGAGGTGCGACCAAGAATTTTTTTAATGAAGACACTTTTTATTTTCGTGAGGAAAAATCTTTCCCAGCGGCGCTTATCGACAGTCAGCTGGGGAGTGCTCCAGAAGGAGGTCTTTAAACGAAACGATCTCATGGTGGCATGGAGATCAAGAATCAAATCATACGGGGCATGAACTCTCACACGTCCCACGAACTCATTCCAACGGTCTTTTCGACGATCGAATCCGATGACATGATTAATACCCGGGTGGCCTTCAAGAAGAGAAACGAATTCCCGGGCCGTGACAAAAGTCAAAGTGAGCTCTTTCCCAAAAAGAGAACGAAGCCAGTTGACTGTCGCCGTTTGAAGGACCACATCTCCCATACTGGAGAAGCGGATCATAAGAATGTGCATGGTTTATTGTAGGGGAAAAAAAATCAGATTTCCATGGGAACGATGACGCCTTTTTCCTTCATCATCTTTTTAAACATCTTCTGGTTGTAATTGTCGCGGAATGACTCCCACTCCTGCCACTTCTTTCTGCCCAGGGCGCGAGCGAACTGAGCGTCACGCTCCTCTTCCAGAGAAATGATCGCCTTTCTCTGCTCTAGGGTGAGCATCACGGCACCATTTTGGGGAATGATTTTCTGATACTTCTCATAAAAGTGCTGCTTCACAGATTCAACATCTTTCAACTGTTTTTCCGTAAAACCAAGTTTCCCGACTAAGAAGTCCTCGCGGTCTTTGTTCACATCAACCACGACGTCTTCCATTTCTTTTTCGTCAAAATCCTGAACACCTGAGTCCGCTTCAGGTGCTTGGCCTGGAACGTTCACGATGACTTTTTTCTCGATGATTTCGGGGCGGGCGTGTTTGACGATCACTTTTTCGATGACTTCTTCTCGGACAACTTCTTTTTTTTGAAGGATGCCAATCGTGAGAACACAGTTCAAAATGAGTGAGGAAATAAGAATCCACTTCATTTTATTTCCTGAGAAGGAGTGCCGCTTCTTTGGCAAAATAAGTCAGGATGACATCGGCACCAGCTCTTCGGAAAGAGACGAGTGTTTCAAGGATCACTTTGTCCTGATCAATCCAACCATTGGCCGCCGCCGCTTTCACCATCGCGTACTCACCCGAAACATTGTACGCAGCAATCGGGAGAGTGAAATTTTCTTTCAGACGGTAAATCACATCAAGGTAAGGCAGCCCTGGTTTGACCATGAGGATATCAGCACCTTCCTGCTCATCAAGCATCGCTTCGCGAATCGCTTCTTTCGCGTTTGCCGGATCCATCTGATAGGATTTCTTATCCCCTTTTTTGGGAGCTGAATCGAGTGCCTCTCGAAACGGTCCGTAAAATCCGGAAGCATATTTGGCGCAGTAACTCATGATAAGAACGTTGTGGAATCCTTCTTCATCAAGAGCGGCACGAAGGTATCCCACGCGCCCATCCATCATGTCTGAAGGACCGATAATATCGGCACCAGCTCTGGCCTCACAGAGGGCCTGTTTGGCCAGGACTTCCAGAGTAGGGTCATTGAGAATTTCGCCCGATTCTCCGTCCACGAGTCCATCGTGACCGTCAGAAGAATAGGGATCAAGGGCCACGTCCCCCATCACCATCATCTCTGGAATCGCTTCTTTAATCGCGCGAATGGAGCGGGCATTGAGCCCCTGCGGATTAAACGACTCACGTGCGTCCGGAGATTTGAGTTTTTCATCGATCACTGGGAAAAGAGCAACCGCGTGAACACCGAGTGCATAAAGCTCTTTGGCCTCTTTGACGAGTTCATCGATGGAGAATCGAAATTGCCCTGGCATGGATTTAATCGCCACTCTCTGGGCAGTTCCGTCGATGACAAAGAGTGGAGCAATCAGGTGAGCGGGTAAAAGATGAGACTCTCTGACGAGCGAACGAATGACTTCATTTCTTCTATTCCTGCGGGGACGATGGATCAGCATTTCTTAAGCCTTTTGCATGGATTTAAAAACCAGGGCGTACATCTGGATCTGCTTCATCATGCTCGCCAAACCACTCGACCTGTTCATCGAAAGATGCTCGGTGATTCCAACTTCTTTTAAAAATTCTGGTTTGGTCGTGAGAATTTCATCCGGAGTCGCGTCCGAATAAACACTGGTGAGGAGGGCGACAATTCCTTTGACGAGTAAGGCATCTGAGTCTGCGTGGAAGTAAACTCTTCCGTCTTTAAACTCAGGAAAGAGCCAAACCTGGGACTGGCATCCCTTCACTTTGTATTTTTCTTCGCGCTTATCTTCTGGAAAAGGCGCAAGTGAGCGCCCAAGCTGAATCAGCTCTTTGTAGCGATCTTCCCAGTCCCCATACTTGAGGAATCGGTCCTTAATCTGAGTGGTCCTATCCGACATATTCACGGGATTTCCTCTCGTTAGAAGCCCAGTATGCACCACCCGGTTCTGGCCGACAATCATCTCAATAAAACTAGTCGCTCATTTTAAGGTTTTAGGCAGGGGTACCGAAGAGTCTTTTAGTTAGACAGGAAAAAATCATGTCAATTTTCGACCTAAAACCTTTGAGTGCTAAGACCATTGAGGATCTTCGGATCAAATCTCATGATCTTTGGGAAATCAAAATAGATGAAAACATCTATGGCCCGTTCGAAACTCTTCAACTAAAGCACTACACCAAAGAAAACCGTGCCACTCTTCTAAAGGCACTGGCCTCTCCGATGTCCGTTGATAATTGGAGACCTTTTTTTGACGTCCGCGAATTTGCTCATGAAACCAATTACTCGGGTCCCTACTGGATGCTTTCCCAGGGGCAGAAATCCCCTCCGCTTTCAAAAGAAGAAATCTTGAAACGAATCGAGCTCGGGACGATCACTCGCCACAATGAAGTTTCAGAAGATGAAGGAAGGAATTGGCATCGCATTTCAAGTCATCCTGAATTTGAGGATCAATTCTCGACCGGATGCCCGCTGCCTGAGTCCCCACAAGATTCAACTTTTCAAAGATCGCAAATTGAAGTTCTCGAACAGCTCGAAAGAAAAAAAAATTTTCCTGACCATGAAGAGAATATTGTCTCTCTGACATACGTCTCTTTAGTGACGACCGAAAAAACCAAAACTCTGCAGGTTGAAGATATCAAATTTGTACCGGAAGCTGCCTCAACACCATCGATTTGGCAGAACCTTACCAAGTCCGCACTTTGGGTGACTCCCGTCCTCGTTCTTGTTACTTACTTCGTATCCTCCGGTGGAAAACCTTCACCAGATCTTGCCAAAGACAAGGAAGCCCTTAGTCCGATAGAAAACAGCTCACCCAAGCGATCTAAAAAAGATAGTTGGAAACGCTCCCCCGCTAGCGTGAATAACGTCGGCAGTTACGAACGATCGTCTCTCACGCAGACTCCGAACATGGATGATCACTACCCAACGGTGATTGAAACTCACCAGGAAGAAAATTACCCCGATCCCTCGGCCGAATCTGAGCAAGTCGCAGAAATTCAGGACCAAGAAGAAAGGCGCGATGAGAACTCTCTGGTGCAACAGCCCAACCGTGATCCTGCTCAGGACGGGGAGTCTCTGGATGCCACGATGAACAATGAACCTCAGGAACCAAATCCTGCAGTTGATCAACCAGTGGTCGAAGAAGTAAGTGATTTCTAGTCTCGCTTCCTTTATACTTTCTCAGTGAATCAAAATCTCTTGAAACCATTTCGCACACCTGAAACTCCCGGTAGCTTTTTTCTCTCCTTCGAGGGGATAGAAGGCTCTGGAAAAACGACCCAGATTAGTGATCTCGAAACGTTTCTCAAAAGTATCAATAAGCGCGTGCTTGTTCTCAGGGAACCCGGCGGAAGCACATTCGGAGAAAAACTTCGCGAAGCGATCTTGGAGAGCAAGGTCCCTCTCCATCCCCTGGCCGAGTGTCACCTTTTTCTTTCTAGTCGTGCTCAACTTCTAAATGAAAAGATTCTTCCTTTCCTTCTGCGGCCGGATTCTGTGGTGATCCTTGATCGCTACATCGACTCTACAATTGCCTACCAGGGATTTGCGCGGGGATTAGGTCTTGAAACGATTCTGACTCTTCACCAACACAATCCTTTAAATCTCCTGCCTCACCGAACGTATTTTTTAGATATCGATTTTGCCACGTCGATGGATCGCCAAAAAAGCCGCGGCAACGCCAAAGATTATTTCGAAGCTGAGCAAGAAGAATTTTACCAAAAGCTCATTGCCGGGTACCGCGCGCTCCCTGAACTTTTCCCCGACCGGATTCTTAAAATCGATGCTTCAGGGACAGCAGAGAGCATTAAAACTCAGATCATGAATGACCTGAAAACCTACCTTAAATGAGCCTTGAAAATATTCTCCTCGCCAAGGGAAAATCCGGCGAGCTTGCCCATTTTTATTTGCTTGAGACATCTCTTTCGGAGGAAAAATCCGGTGAAGTTTTGTACGCCTTTTGCCACAACTTTATCCGCCACTATTATCATGAAGTGGAAAGACAAACTCATCCTGTGAATTCTTTAATGGACCATCCCGATGTCCTCGTCATCACGGGAATTGAAGAAAAAAAAGATTACACTGTGAGTGACGCCGTCGTGATGGAGAAATTTTTTACCTGGAGGGCAGTGCAAAGTCAGAGGAAATTTGTCATTATTCCTGAGGCCCATCGGATCACAGAAATCCTTGCTAACAAATGGTTAAAAGTCTTAGAAGAACCCCCGGTCACCGCGACTATTTTTCTTCTTAATCCTCGCCGAATAAAATTACTCCCGACGATCCAGTCTCGTGCTCTTCCACTTCGGATTCCTCAAAAAAGAGACAAGCACGATGAGACAGAATGGAAAGAATTTTTGACCCAGACCAAAGAGCTGGGACTGTCGAAATTCCTAGAAACTTTCTCAAAGGGCCCACGCTCACTCTCTTTTTGGGTGGAAGAACTCATTTACTGGGAAACTGATCAGCTGGAAGGGTGTGAGAATAAGGTCGAGCTCGAAAAAGTTTTGAAGCTCATGGATGAGATGAACACCTTCAATCAACCTGCTGCAACAAAGTGGACTTTTCTCTATTTTCATCTGAAAGACCATGTGCTTACCCGCTACTTAAGTCGTTGACATACCACAGAAAAGCCTCAAGAATGAGGGATGACCATTTCTCAAAACACAGAAGAGGGAAACCCTTCTGTTGATCCTATAGATTTCGAAGATCCCACTTCGGAAGAAAACGAAGCAGAAAGAGAAAACCGGGAAGACTCCAGATTCAAAGAGGGCCAGATCCTTCGTTTTGTCCGAGTCCGTTTTCCGGGAAACTCGCGCTCGTTCGCTTTCCTGATCGGGAAACGCCGTATTGAATATGGACAAAAAGTCATGGCGATGTCTGACCGCGGGATGGCAGTCGGCTATGTGAATTCATTTCCGTACGATGTTCCGTTCAATAGAAGTATGCTCCCGGTCCGCAGTATCTCGAAGCTCGCCGATGACGAAGATACGGTCAAAGATAAAGAATCTTACCGTCAGCAGAAAAACGCCGAAAACATTTGTAACGATCTCATCGAAGAGCACAAGCTCGATATGTTTCTTACTCACGTTGAGTTCACGTCCTTCGGCAAAAAAGCGGTGTTTTACTTCATCGCTCCTTCGCGCGTGGATTTCCGAGATCTGGTTCGCGAACTCGTTGGAAAACTCAAAACGAGAATTGAACTCCGTCAGATTTCTGTGCGAGACCGCTCTGCCGCTGTTGGTGGTATCGGACCATGTGGCCTTGAGCTTTGTTGTTCGTCGTTTCTGACGAAATACGGCAACGTCGGGATCAAGATGGCCAAGAACCAAGACCTCACTTTGAATTTCTCGAAATTAAATGGCGTTTGCGGTCAGCTCAAGTGTTGTCTGCAGTACGAAGATGATGTTTACCGCGAAAAACGCAGTCGTCTCCCGAAAGAAGGAGACTTCATTCACACTCATACCGGTGAATCTGGCCGTGTTGATCGGCTCCACCTTCTCTCTGAACAATTCGACATGATGACCAATCGTGGAGTTCGGAAGCGGTACGTAGTGGACCTTTACAAAGAAACCACCGACAAAGACGGAGCGAAGTTCCCGAATGAGTTTGAGTTCGTCTCAGATGAGACTCAAAAAATTGTCGGCATGGATGAAGCGGAAGCGAAAAAAGTAAAAGCTTTCGAAGCTGAGATTGCAGCGATGAAAGCACCAGCGAAAACTTTTGCTGATGAGACGTTTGAAAACCTCATGGGTGCTAAAACTCTCGATTACTCACTGCCTGAAGTTCTTGAGCCATCGACTGGCGCCCCGAAAAAAGTCAAAAATCCGGATGACGAAGAGGAACTCGTATACACTCCCACGGAAGAAGAGCTCCTTGATAACGATGATGAAGACCGCTTCGATCAGATGGAAGTGACAACGACAACTGTGAAAGCTGCGCAAGAGAATAGACCTGATAACCGCTCTCAGCAGGGTCGTGATAATCGACCTCAACAGGGAAATCGCGACAACCGTGGTCCTCGTCAGGGCCAGCAGCAAAACCGCGGCACTCGGTCCGAAGGACAAAATCCGAATCAGAATTCCAATCAGGGTGGAAGACCAAACAATAACAATCGTCGACCACGATAAGCGATGAAGATTCTTCATACTTCGGACTGGCATTTAGGTAAGCGTTTAATGAAGCTTGACCGGAGTGAAGAGCACGAGAGTTTCCTTCATTGGTTAATTGAAATATTGAAATCAGAATCCATCGATATTCTGCTTATTGCCGGAGATATCTTTGACGTTCCGAACCCTCCGCACCAGAGTCTCGAGCTTTTCTTTCGATTTCTTCATCGGCTTTCGGTTGAAACGAAAACACAAACTTTCATCATTGCCGGTAATCACGATTCGGGAATCCTTCTTGATGCCCCGAAAGAGCTGCTGAAAACTCACCGAGTGAAAATCTGGGGAAAACTTGCTCCGGATCCGACTACTCATTGGGAAACAGTTACAGTTAAAAAAGAAACGATCGAAATTTGTGCGATTCCATTCTTTCGTTCCTTTGAGCTTCTTCCCCAGGGCGAGGGCGACACTCTCGAGGCCCTGAAGAAATATTTCCACAAAGAAAAAACTCATCCCTCGATTCTTCTTTTCCATCATCTGGCTGGCATTTATGAAGCCGCAGGAAGTGAGCAGGTGGTTTCACTTTCCGGCGTGGACTCCCTACCGGTCGAGATGCTCAAGGAGTTTGATTACGTCGCCCTTGGACACATTCATAAGCCGCAGAAAATTGCCGAGAATGCTTACTACTCTGGTTCCCCCATTCCGTTGCGTTTTTCTGAAACTGCTGAAAAATCCGTTCTCATTTTAACTGTCGCCAATGGAAAAGTGACTCATGAAAAGAAAATCATTCCTGTCATGCGCCCACTTCATCTGGTTAAGGCGAATCTAGAAAACTGGAAAGACAAAATCAGTGCTCTTCCTGCTTCTGAAAAGCTCACTCCCATGGTGGAGATTCAACTCTCACTTCCCCAACCCCAGCTGGGAATCTCAGAAGAAATCAGAGAAATCCTTTCGAAAAAAGGCATGGAGCTTTTAAGTTTTATTCCTCTCTACGGGAATTCTGAAAATGCTCGAAAGAAAAGAGAAAATCTTTTCGAGCTCTCTGCGGTAGAGCTTTTTTCCGAATTCTATGCAACGAAATATCCCGATGCACCGGAAGTTCCGGAAGAAATCAAAAGCGACTTTAAAAATCTTCTCCTCAAGGTAAAAAATGCGCCTCACGAAGCTTAAAGTGAGAAACATTGCCTCGATGAAGGGCGAGCACGTGATTGACTTCAGTGAGGTCATGAATCAGTCTCCGCTGTTTGCCATCACTGGCGAAACGGGGTCAGGGAAATCCACCCTCTTAAACGCTATTGGGCTTGCTCTTTATGGGCAGATCTTTAAAAGATCACTCATCCAAAACGACGTCGTCACCCTCGGTGAGAAAGAGGGCTTCATAGAGCTTATCTTTGAAGTGAAAGGAAAAACCTATCTCGCGTCCTGGAGAGCAAAGGTCAGAAAACAAAATGGCGAAGCCTACGCCATTCTTCCCTCACCCACTCGAGAGTTATATACCCTTGAGGGAAAAGAATTTGATTCCCCTCGTATGATCACCCAGGAAAAGACCGAAGAGATTCTCAACTTAGATTTTGATCAGTTCAGTAAGTGTGTTGTGCTCAATCAAGGAGAATTTGCACGCTTTCTCATGAGTACGTTCACGGAAAGAAAAGATATTCTTGAAAAACTTTATCCTGGTGAGCTCTTAGAGAATCTTTCGCGTGAGCTCCGCCTTGAACTCGATTACTTCTTGGGACAAAAAAACCAGCTCGATATTGAGCTCAAAACTTTAAAAGATGACGGAGGCCCTTCGCTAGATATCGAAGAAGAACTCACGGCTTCAACGAGAGAACTTTCTGTTCATGAAAACTGGTCTGAGCTCATTGAAAAAATTCATTTTCACTTCACGAGTCTTAATTCCTATCACCAAAAAAACATTGAAAATCTTAAACGAACCCTTCTCACCAAGAGTGATCTCGCATCTGGAACAACTCAATACAATGTTCTCCTCAAAACCACGGAAGATGCTCAAAAGAACCGGGAAATCATTCAGAGAGAATTCGATGAGCGAGGACCTAAGCTTCAGGAACTTCTGAAGTCTGAAGAGGCACTAAAAAATGCTCACACATCGCTTGAAACTTACGCAAAGGACGAATCGAAGTACCGCTTGGAGATTCTCGAAGTCGAAAAGAAGATAGCGTCACTCACCGCTGAAGAAAATGCACTCACTCCTGAGAGGGAAGAAACTCGTAAGAAAATGAAATATCCTTTTGAGGCGATTTTCCCTCAGAGGCAGGTCATTGAAGACCTGATCGCAAAATCATCGCAGCTAGAACTTATCAGTCAGAGTGCAGAATCGGCCAAGAAGGAGCTCTCGACTCTAGAATCACGTGGCAAAGAGATCGGTGCCAAACTCTTAGAGATTCAGGAAAAACTAAAACTCATTCCTGAAGACTCAACTCAGACTTTAAATGCGCTTCTGAAAAAGAGAGATGAATCTCAAAAAGCTCGCGCTCGTGATTTTGAAGTCAGTCAACAGATCACGAGGATAGAAACTCAGAACGAGGAGATGTCACAGGACATGCGCGAGAATCGTCTTGCATCTCAGAAAGCTCATGAAGAAAGAGACCCGCTTCTTGCGACTCTTAAGCTTCAAGAACTTTTATCGGCGGTCTCATTTTGTCTCCTTCATCCGGAAACTGAAACCAAAGGGCAATGCCCTGTTTGTGAAACACCCTTCGGTCAAGGGAAGCTAGAGTCTTTACGGATACTCGCCGCGGGATTTGACTCAGGAAAATTGACTGTCAAGTCTGAGGCCCTTACTGCCCTCATCATGAAACTTGAGGCACAGCATACAGTCCTCTCGAATTCCTTGGGCGAGGGTCGTAAGAATCTCGACAATTTGAATGCCGAGAAACAAAAAAACGGGCCAATTATTATTTCTGAAATAGATTTGGAAAAGAAAATTGAAGAAGTTCAGAAACTCTCATGGGACCGTGAGCAACTTCTCCCTTTAGTCAAAACGACCGAAAACGACCTCGAAAAGATTCGGAGCGAGTACCGTGAGTTAAAAACAAATTTAACGAAAAAAGAAAATGACATCACCCAGCGGACTGGGGAAGTGAATGCGCTGACGGGTATGCTCACCTCATTTTTACCTGTTTTTGATAAATCGCTCATTCCAGAGCTTCGCCTTGATCTCAGGCTTTCCGATCATCTGTCGGAAGTCGATGGGAAAATCATTCGGATTAAAAATGATATCGGTCATTGGAAATCCCGTTTCACAGAGCTCACAGAAAATTTAAGAACTTCCACCGACCTTAGGATCGCTGCTGGTTCTAAAGTTGAAGAACTCTCAACTCTCCTGCAAACTGAACTTAAAGGTGCAAGTGCTTCAGAAGTTTTAAGACAGCTTTCATTAAAACTTAAAGCATCTCAAGAAGAGTTGGACAAAAGAGATTCCGAACGAAGGAAACAGGAGCAAACGCTCAAAGAGTTTCAAGGCCGTCTCTACACCTACGATGAACAGGCGCGCGACATTGAAGTTCAATTTGCCAAGGAAAGAAAAGAATTAACTGAAGTCTCTTTAAAAGAATTACCAGAGCTCAGTGAAAAGCTCACCCAGGTTCTCCTGACGATAAGAAGATTGGGACTTCTCTTGGATAGTCCTCAGGAACTTTTTTTGCCGTTAAAAGAATTGATTGAGAGCGAGAAACTTCATCTTAAAACCAAAACCAATGAAGCGCGTTCAAGAGTCGCTCACTTTTTAGCGCTTAAAGAAAATTTCGAAAAGAAAAAAGATCGGATCCAACTTTTGGAGCTTAAGCG
>CANETG010000066.1 GCA_947440875.1 Bacteriovoracaceae bacterium | reverse complement strand
CCCAGACATTTTTCGCGCGAGCTCGAATGCAATAACTGCCCTTGAAAGTTTTTTTAGCGGAAGAAAATCTTCGTCCAACGTTGATGAATGTTTACGCTCTTTCATGAGCACGATACCTCAAGCCGTAGCAAATTTTCAGGCCGCGAGATGCAGTGGTTCACCGGATCTGACTTGTACAAAGTCTGCTCAGGATATTCTCCTCGAGGCTGGTAGAAAAATCAGAAGAAGTTCTTTCTATCGAAGATATCAAAACGATCTCGCTTCAGTTGAGGATCTTCTACCGGTAGCACCTGTTCCACCGAGACAAGTTACCAGAATCGTCACACCCGATCCTACTCCAAATGTTGGACCTATGAATAATCGTCCTAACGTCGAAATTATTCTTCCAAGACCAGAAGAAAATCCTGATCGCGCTCGGACTCGTCTTCTTGACTACATGATTGATAATTTTAGTAAATTCGAAGACATCAAACAGTACGCAAGTTTTTGTCCCAACATGGGTAGTACCACGGGACAGCATGCTCTTTATTGCCAAGATCGTCATACCAGAAACAATGCTTTTTTAACCAACCTAAGCCAGATGTTTACTGCCGTCAGAGGCGAGCCAATCTCTCAGGCGCGACTTCTTCAATCGATTGAGTGTCTTCCTCCAAGTGTGAGTGAGTTTCGTGATCTTGACGATATTCTGAATAAGATGGATGAAAAGGATGACTGCGGTGTCCTTACCAACGTTGGCGATCATAAACTTTTCCGAAAAGCACCCAGTGGAGATCCAGCATGGTACACATCAGGAAATTATCTCCTCAAAAAAACAGCAACTGATACTTATGAGGCGACATTAAATCTTGATTTTGTGAACCGAGGCGGAGCACTTAATTCTCAGCAGATGTTAGCAAAAGTTCAGGGCTGCCTTAATGAGGCGAGCCCGTATATGCGAGGACCTGGCGGAACGAGACTAAACATCCGTGCACTTTCCCCTGCAGAAATTGAGTCACAACTACCACGCTCTGAAAGACCACTTCCTGGTACCATCAATGTGTTGCCTGATGAGGTTCGCGCCCAAGTGGGTAACATGGTTTCCAATGTAATTGATGCTTCTAATTTTACCTCGAACATAAACTGTCCCACAGTAACTCATGAAATTCTTCACCACCTTGGTCTCTGTGATGAGTACCAAGAGTCAAGAACGGATATAATCCCCGGAATGACTCGTTCTCGCTCCGTTGAGTGGAGTTGTCGAGTGGTCCCGAACGGACCCTCTTTCATGAAGTCTCTCAACGAAGCTTACAATCGTGCAGTAGTTCAACAGCTATCCTGTGATTGCGTTAATGAGAGCTGCAGAAATGCGATGCTAGGTTCCGATCCAAGGAGTGTCGCAAATCGAAAATTACTGATGTCATCGACTTTATTCGATGTTTTCGGCTCGCTTTCATCTCATTGTGCGACACCAGTTTACTTACCCACGGTGGATGACGTTCCTAACCCGGATAAGGCTTTTACGAATATTGAATACAATGGTGGTGTCCTTAATTTCCAAACCCGGTCTCTCATGTCTGAAAACGGACGTTTTAGGATCGCGAGAAAAAATATTACTTGTACTTGCCCAGCTGGCGACGTGAATTGTCCGGCGGCACTTGCAGAAGCTGTAACGAGAATGAGAAGCTCGCCTCAAATATTTGAGTGCCCACTTCATACCCAGCCTTCATCAGCCAAAACCGCTGCTACCGTTGGATCAACGACTTCTTTTCATAGTAACGGCTTTAACATGGTCTCTACTCCTGTATTACCATCACTTTTAACTCCCAACCAATTTGATAAAATTCTCACAGGTAACTGCCGTCAAGGACCCTCATCTATGTATAAAAAATGTGCAGAATTTTCATACATGGCCCAAGATAGCTCTGCATGCTCAGAGAAGCCTGCGGATTGTAGTGATGACACTCAGTTTCTTGGAAGGAGTCGCGAAGAATGAAAATATTAATAATCATTCTAATGTATTCTCTAAATACCTACGCATCTTCGATTACGAAGTTCCGTACTACTCCCGACGGATCGGCGATGCAGAAGTTTAATCTCAATCCCGATAAAGCTTCGTACGAAAAGACTTCTAATTTTTTTGATCTCGATGGTAAAAATTATTCTCTTGGTCTTCTCGAGCTTACGAAGTTAGATACTGAGTATTCAAATGTCTTGAAAGAATTAGATGAGTACGCAAAAAAATTTACCGCAGTAGACGATTTCTTGAAAGGTAAAGGCTCTAGTTTCAATCAGGTTTCCGGGATCATCCAGCATGAGGCCGTGATTATGGTCGATGATTTCCGTATTAAACCTGATTCAAAACACTACAGTTCTCTGGATAAGCTTTTCAAGAGACTTCAGAAACTCGAGTGGAAGCTAGTAAAAGGATTTCAGATTTCTCCTGACCTTGAAAAGTTTATGGAATTTGATGATGGAAAAATAGTTAACACAAATAAGTATGCCAGAGACCTATATTGTAAAAAGGCCCAGCTCCCGACTGTGTGCACCCTTCATGGTGGCGGCCAAATCTACGTCGAATAGTGTTCATCTTATAGAAAAAAAAAGCCACCTTTCGGTGGCTATTTTTTAGAAATGTCTTTTTTCTTAGAACTCGTCTGAGTCGTATTCGCTTTTCAAAGTATGTTTTACTTTTCCAGCAGCGATTTCACGAAGTGCAGTGACGACTTCTTTGTTCTTAGAACGAACTTGAGCATCATCACCTTCGCGTAGTTGCTTCACACGCTTAGCAGTCAGGTGAACCAATTCATAACGATTCTCAACGTGTTCTAGACAATCTTCGACCGTGACTCGAGCCATAGTTACCTCATAGATAATTTGAATCTCCATTTTTAGAAGACTTGGGGATTTTTGTCAAAGGCAGAATGGATATATTCTTGCGCCGCAGCAAAGAAAAAACAATTTCGCATTAAGGAGGTCGGTTTTGAGCGATCACATTAGGCGAATTGGCCTAGGAATACATTTTCTCAATTTCAGTTTTATAGCGCTCAGAGACAACCTTACGCTTGATTTTGAGTGAGGGAGTTAGAAAATTATCGGTCGTAAACTCTTCTGTCACAATCGTGAACTTCTTAATCGTCTCAAATTGAGCGAGATTTTGATTCAGTTCATCGATTTCGGCCTGAATCACTTCTTTGATTTTTCCATTTTTTGCTAAGTCACTGACCGAACAATCAGAAGGTAGGTTGAGAGTGTCCAGAAGATGAAGAAAAGATTCTTTTTCGATCCCGACGAGAGCCGTCACGAAGTTTCTTTTTTCCCCAACAACGACAAACTGAGAAATGTGCGGCTTCATCTTGGCCATGTTTTCAATTTTTTGTGGGACGACGTATTTTCCACCGCTCGTTTTAATAAGATCTTTTTTACGATCGGTGATCTTAAGAAATCCTTCTGAGGTGAACTCACCAATGTCACCGGTATAAAGCCAGCCGTCTTTGAGGGTCTCTTTGGTAGCATCAGAATTTTTATAATACTCTTTCATCATCGCTCGACTCTTGATGAGAATTTCTCCGTCTGAGGCAAAAGAAATTTCCACATCGCCCATTGGTCTCCCAACGGTTCCAGGAACTTGTCTCGCTAATGGGTTAAGACAAACTGGCGCAATAGTTTCGGTGAGACCGTAACCTTCGAGGATTGTCAGATTAGCATAGCGAAGAAACTTAATTATTTCTGGTGACAGGGGAGCGCCGCCTGAAACAAAGTATCGAATCTTTCCGCCGAAGCGATCATATATTTTTGAAAAAACGAGTTTCTTCGCGAGTCTATATTCTAAAAGTTCAGCTGCACTCGGGGAAAGATCAAAATCTATTTTTTGATAATATTTCTCGGCTGCTCCAATTGCCCACTTGACGACTTGTTTCTCAACTACTGTTCCGGATACTTTCTTTTCCATAATCTTTGAGTAAATTTTTTCAAAGATTCGAGGGACCGCAATCATCACAGTCGGTTTGATCACTGCAAGATTATCAATTAGCTTTTCAATTGATTCGGCATAGACAGCTTGCCATCCGAAGACTAGCGGCAAAAGAGAGTCGGTTCTTCCCAGCACATGCGCGAGAGGGAGAAAAACAAGAGTCTTATCAGTAGGAGTAAACGCTCCTTTGAGACTCATCTCAACATTCTTAAGCATCGAGACGAGTCCATCCTGAGTGATCACGGCACCCTTTGGTTCGCCTGTGGTCCCCGATGTGTAGATGATAGACGCCATTTCATCTGCCTGCTGATCTTTGATATTGTTTTCAAAAAAATCAGGTTGAGCCTTTGTTTCTTCCTTCCCTGAACGTAAAAGTTCTTTCATCGAATGATAGGGGTATGAGTTCCGAAACTTCTTCAAGGTCTCTTCAGACAGCTCGGAGATAGAAATAATGTATTTCAAATTCTTTAAGTTCGAGAGGACAGGAATCACCTTCTCCATTTGCTTATCGTTCTCAACGATAAGTGCGACGGCATCAGAGTGATTAAAAATAAACTCAACCTCATGGGCAAGATAGGTTGGATAAACGGGAATCAGCGTGCAACGGGAGCACATTGTTGCCATATCAAAGAGGTGCCAATCTTTGGAAGTCTGTGCCAGGATAGCGACCTTGTCTCCGATCGCCACACCAACCTTTCGCAATCCGTTGACTAGGTATTCGATCTGATTTTTGTAATCTGAAAAAGAAAGGTTTTTCACCTCACTGTTCTCTATCCATCCAATAGCATTCCTATCAGGATATTTACTGACCTTCTCGAGGAGAAGTCTTCCGATTGTGAGAGTTCCTAAGTTCATACATTCCTTACGTTGCTTACCTGTTCATTTTTTTATGGACCGTTTCAATAAGCAAGAAAAAACAACGGTTTCCGGATTCTTTCTTAGGCATGAAGAATGCACTCCATCTTGTCATGAAGAACATCATCATCGTTAGTAAGTGCATCCGAATTACTCCCTACTCATCGGATGAGAACTATTATTACTTTCACTTTAAAGGTGTTTTCGCCGGAGATTTGCTGAAAGAAGTTATCCTTAGGGGTAGGAAAGAATTTAGTATTGAAAAAGCCGAGGAATATCTCATCTACGTTCAGATGACGGCTCTTGAGAAAGGAACTCTCTGGGGGAAGATTGTGAAGATCAAACCACTTTCCGCATGCTGGGATCGGACTTAATCAACGTTTATAGCAACGTGATCGCCCACCATGAATTGCTGAAGCTCGAAGACTGGTACGTCTTCTTTTTCCATTTCACTCACCGTCGCAATAGAGGCTTCATCGGATGAATGAAGAACCTTAAGTTCACCGATCTTCACTTTATAATTCACGCGTTTTTTATTATCGTAAGGGTTTTGAACAGAAATGATTCTGAAGACATCAAGGACGCTGTCTTTTTTTACACCCTGGCCTTTACCCATATTGACGTAAAAATTCTTGCGAATCACTTCGTTTTCTAATCCCATTGACAGATCTTGTGCCAGGCTAAAGATTACGTAGGATCTTGCCCAGAGATTCTGGCTCATGAGTAGCGTGATTAAGATAAGTAGGATTTTCATACGAAGCCTCGCAGGTGTCTTCTTATGCTTCTTATCGGGTGAGAGGTAGGAAAATTTAGCCTAACCATAAAGCTTGAGCTTCATGGTCGGGCGTTGGTCTATTTCTTCTTGATTTTTAGGTACTTGAGATTGTTATAGATGATGTCTGAGTATCTGAAATTTTCCACATGATCATGGTAAAGGATGTAATTTCGCGAATAATACTGCATGACCCACGGAAGATCAGCGTTCACGATTTTTTCCATCTTATTCATGATGGAAAACTTCTGGGCCCCATCTTCTAGTAAGCGAAGCTCATCAAAAAGTTTATCGTACTCAGGATTAGAGTAAAGAGAGGAATTAGAACCTCCGATGTTCGAAGTCGTCAGCAGCTGAAGAACATTCTCTGAATCCGGATAATCCAAGACCCAGCCACCTTGCCAGAACTGAAACTCTCCTTTACGAGATTTTTCTAAAAAAACTGGAAAAGTGTTAAGTCGAAAAGTAATTTCAATTCCAAGATTACGGAGCTCCTGTTGAACGAATTCTCCCATTTGTCTTTTTCTCGTGTCCGTTCCGCGAACATCGTAAATCACGCCCTTAGGAAACCCTTTCCCCCCTGGATAACCTGCATCTGCGAGATATTTTTTCGCAAGTTCAAGATCATATTTATAAGGAAGTTCAGAGGATGGAGAGTACCCGGGAATTCCTGGCGGATAGATAGAGTTCGCTTTCTGAGCGACGCTGCGAGTGAAGATTTCGATGAACTTCTCAGTGTTCACACCATGAGCAATAGCTTTTCTAAGATTAAGATTCTTCCCAAAAAGAGGATCTTTCATATTGAAGTTGATCCACCAGTAAATCAGAGTCGGTGAGGCTTGGAGCTGGACATTTTTTTTGACCACTTCCGGTTTCAGTTTTCCGTTTGAGTTTAGTGCGAGATCGTAGTGGTCTTTAACCAAGTTAATCATGTCCGTTTTCTTAGACATAAAATTTAACCAATCAGTCTGAGATTCTTTGATTACCATGAGCTTTATATTTTCGACGAACGGAATTTTTGCTCCCGCATCCTTCATCAGCCCATGCTCATGAGCATAACGGTCACCTTCACTTGGGTAAACACTTGTGATGTACCCAGAGTGCTTTTTAAGAGTGACTTCCTGATTCGGATTGTAGCTCACAATTTTATATGGACCTGTACCTACTGCCTTTAATGAGAAGTCATTGTTGGCCGCTCGAATCGCTTCTTCTGGCACCGGCGATGTAAAGTTTAGAGTCATCGCCCAGAGAAACTGAGGATAGGGACGAAGAAGCTCCACTTCAAGAGTATGATCATCAATCGCACGCACTCCAGGTACATCGAGAGAGAAAAATTTATTCAGGTCCGTTCCGGCAGCTTCCCTCCATTCGTTAAATCCTTTCACTTTTCCATCGAACAGAAACCAGCCCTGAGATCGGGTGCCCAGGAATCCAAGGCGCTTAATCTGATTCACGATATCAATCGCCTTAACCTCACGTCCCTTAGGGATGAGTTCCGAATCGTGGTACTTAATGCCTTTTTTAATTTTAAAAGTATAAGTCAGTCGATCGCGCGACACACTCGGCATCGATTCAGCAAGGAGTGGGCGCAGTGAGTAGGGGCGCTTGAGATATTCGAACTCGTAAAGTGTTTCATACACATGGGAAACAGGAACCCAGCAAACCGTATCGTAACAATTCGCCGGATCAAGAGTTGCGATTTCCTGTTGGAGTGAAATCGTAATGGCATCTATTTTCGGCTTGTTTTTGGTACAAGCAAATAATGTCAATAAAGAGAGTATGAGAACATATTTCACAGGAGAGCTCCTTCGACGGCCTTAATTAATTCGTTAACCTTGAGAGCATCACCTGAACCCATGGCATTGTCTGCTTTTCCACCGCCACGACCATTCACGATCGGCATGACTGCTTTGAGGACGGCAGAACAATCCACCGCTGAGTTGGTCCGGTGAGTCTTGAGAATGAAAGAAACTTTGTCGCTTTCAACAGCGTAGAGAAATAGAACACCCTTCGGGAATTTATCGACGTAGATGTCGCCGAGCTTTCTCATATTTCCTTGCTCAGCATTAGGTGCTTTGGCTGCCGTGAATATGAGTCCACCTTTGGCGGGACGCTGGTCCTCAAAAAGATTCTGAGATTCGAAGTTTTGTAGTTTGTCATTTAAAGTATCTAGCTGTTTGGATTTCTCTTTGGAGTCCGCAAAAAGTGCGGCTAGTTTCTCGAGAACTTTTTCTTCTTTCGCCGCAAATTGCTTTTCAACGTCACTAAGAATTTTCGAACGATTGAGGAGATAATTAATAGCCGTCGTTGAAGTGATTGCTTCAATTCTCCTGATCCCTGAGGCGAGTGAAGTTTCGATCAGGATTTTGAAGAGTCCGATGTCCCCAGTGTTTGATACGTGAGTTCCTCCGCAGAGCTCGACGGAGAATTCTCCCATTTCAAGGACGCGAACTTGGTCGCCATATTTCTCACCAAAAAGTGCCATCGCACCTTTTTTTGTCGCTTGATCTTTTGACATCTGAGTTGCCTTCACCTCAAGGGATGAAGCGACCGCAGAGTTCACCAGCTCTTCAACCTGTGCGAGTTCCTCCGCCCTCAGTGCTTCTGAGTGAGTAAAGTCGAAACGAAGTCTTTCCGGACCGACTGAAGACCCCGCCTGCTTTACATGTGGTCCTAGAACCTTAATGAGGGCCGACTGAAGTAAGTGGGTGGCAGAGTGATTGCGCTTCGTGAGCTCGCGCTCTTCATGATTAAGTTTGAGAGTGTAAGATTCTCCAATCGTGAGCGCATCAGCATCGGTAGAGAGGTGAACGTGAAGACCATCAACAGGTTTCTGCGTATCAATAATTGTGGCAAGTTTACCCTCTCGAGAATGAACTTCCCCTTTATCACCGAGCTGACCTCCGCTCTCGCCGTAGAACGGAGTCTTGTCGAAGATCAGGTAAAACTGGCCATCGATTTCTTCTTTTGCGATGAGTTTCGCGTTCCCAGTGACTTCCTCGTAGCCGGTGAATTTCGTTTCACCAAACTTTTCCTTAATGCTGTAGAACACTTTGAGATTATCTTCTTGAACTTTAAACTTAGAACCTCTCTTAGAAAGTTCTTTTTGTTTTTCCATCGCTTGGTCAAAGCCAAGGTTATCGAGCTCAATTTTTTTCTCGCGCAGAATGACTTCAGTAAGGTCGAGGGGAAAACCGAAAGTGTCGTAGAGTTTAAACGCCACCTCACCCGGAAATTTAGTCCCAGCTTTAATGCGTGTGAGCTCCTCATTTATGAGCGTTAGTCCTGTGTCGAGAGTCTTCCGGAATTTTTCTTCTTCAAGTTTGAGAAGTTTTTCTGCAAGCGCAGCATTGGCAGCATTGTCTGGATATTCTTCTCCGAGGGCTTCGAATACCGCCGGTACAAGTTTATAAAATGAAACATCTTTCAGACCTAGAAGGGAAAGATGCCTTACGGCACGACGGATAATCCGGCGAAGAACATATCCCCTTCCTTCATTGGAGGGAATAACTCCGTCTGTAATAAGCATCGTTGTGGAACGAATATGATCGGCGACGACACGGAATGAGGATTTTAAATTTTCAGACGTTTCTGAATAATAATCTTTCCCTGAAATCCGGCCGATAGCTTTCATGATTGGCTCAAAGATATCAGTGTCGTAATTGTAGTACTTACCTTGAAGACAAGCAGCTACGCGCTCGAGACCTGCTCCCGTATCGACCGAGGGCTTCGGAAGAGATTTTCTTTTGATCTCATTTCCATCACGGTATTTTTCAAACTGCATGAAAACAAGATTCCAGATTTCTACATATCTGCCTTCGTCATCAATTTCCTGCTGCCCTGCTGGAACCCCCGTTGAGAGGAGAGGACCATGGTCATAAAAAATTTCAGTACACGGGCCGCACGGTCCAACGTCACCCATTTCCCAGAAGTTAGATTTATCACCCAATTTAAAAATCTTTTCTTTGGGAACTCCCATTTTATGGTGCCAAATATTGAGTGCCTCATCATCTGAGTCGTGAACAGTGACGAGGAGTTTTTCTTTAGGAATTTTAAGATCAACGGTGAGAAGCTCCCAAGCAAACTTAATTGCGTCTTCTTTGAAGTAATCACCGAATGAAAAATTTCCGAGCATTTCGAAATACGTATGGTGACGAGCAGTAAAGCCAACGTTTTCAAGATCGTTATGTTTTCCACCGGCTCGGACGACTTTCTGAATTGTGACCGCACGCTTATCAGCTGTGTTCGCTTTCCCCGTAAAATAATCTTTAAACTGGGCCATACCGGCGACAGTAAAAAGAATAGTTGGATCATTGTAAGGAACAAGGCTCGATGACTTGTGCTTAAGATGTCCGTTCCGGATAAAGTAATTGGAAAAAGCGTTGCGAATTTCTTGAGCGCGCATGAGTGTCCTTCATAGGGTAAATTAGCCTACGAAGAGTATCACAGGCCTGTCAGAGTTTTCACGAAAAACACAGAGAGGCGCAGCGCGGAATTTTATTCGGCCGGGATCGCCAGAAGTTCCTGAGTAAGATCAGAGCTTTCCTGACAGGAGAGTGACTTGATTCGCCCAGCGACAGCATCAGATTCAGGCTTTTTCTTGATAAAATCTTCGACTACATTTCTTCAAGCTTTGATATCATTCTTACTGTTACCTGCGTCTTCGAAATATATTTTCAACCCTACCACCGCCAGACCTTTCGTGCGCAGAAGTTTTAACCACCGAGAACTGCGAAAGTCAGAATCTTCTTCATACTTGTTCGTCCATATTGACGAGCTGAGCTTCAACGACTGATGGATCAATTTTTTCAGATTTCTTTTCATCTTGTGGTACTTTTTGGATATCTCCAAAAAAGCCGATTTCAAGATTATGCTCTTCTTTTAAAGTTTCTTTGATTTCAATTTGCTCGGGATTAAAGCCTTCAACGAAACGAAGGCGAGTTCCTTCGAGTGGGCCGTTTGTTAGCGTGACCATATAAGACTTTGGGTCCACTTGATAAAGCATTCCGCTATAAATTTCCCCAGCATAGTCGTACTGAAAAACGTTACCGCTCACTTCAGCAAATGATATCGAAATGACTTCACGGCCAGGCAGAGAAATTGAAAGCTCCTGAATCGTTCCTTTTGAAGTTTCTAGGTCACCGGTAAATTCACTTGAAGGAAGACCCTTTGACCAAATCTTCGGGTTAATCACTTCCACGAGGTCGAGATTAAGTTCTTCCTCGATTCCAGAAGGTTCATCACCTTGAGGTTCTATTTCTGAAACCGATGACTCATTATTTCTAGGAATTTCAGCAGAAGCGACTTTTTTCCAATTATTGTTAGTCGCGAGAATTCTCCCCGGCTCAGCGGCTTCAGACATCTCATTGAGGTCGTTAACGAATGTAATTTTACCCTTTAATTCTGAATGATGGTTAATCATGAATGCGTTGAGTGTTCCAAGAAGCATGAAGCTTCCGATTCCAACGCCCACTATCTTTTTAAAATGCTTTTTCATGAGTTACCCCTGTGCCTTTTCGTAGCAAAGAGGATGCCAATTATGGGGGCGCATACAGTGGCGATGGCGATGAAGGATGTCTGTCTCTTTTACAGTGCGTGACTAAACTTTAGACACTTTTAAGTAATTGCTCAAAAAAGTGTGGAGTTATAAAGAGTTAATTAGCTTTCCGAGGTATGGAATGACCTCTCTTTGCGAGATTCGATCCTCGAGATAGTTCCAAAAACTTACGTTCAGTTTCCGGCAGGTTGAGGCAAGAGACAACATCAGGTCCCAAGCCTTCAATCCCTCGATTGATCTGTTCTGTAACGAGATCTTTCTCTTGATCACT
>CANETG010000065.1 GCA_947440875.1 Bacteriovoracaceae bacterium | reverse complement strand
GGTGCCGCGGTATTCGCCGGAGACCTCAAAGTCTTTCATTTCTTTTCGAAGGGCAGCCGGAAGTTTATCCAGAGCTGAGGCCGTGGATCCACCCATGAGACCGCCCGACGGCGGAGAAGCAGTTCCCCCAGCGGCAGCGAGATTGGCCAGTGCCGGAGGGACAAGTCCAGTTAAAGAATCGGCAGCGGCTTTTTGTGTCGGAGTCAGTTTCACATCCGGGATTCGTTCTCCTTTGATGTTCACGTCCGCGAGTTTCCCCGCCATGTTCGATTGGAAAGCGTTTAATTTAGCTTCATCAAACTGACTTGGATCCAAGAGTTGAAGGCCTTTGTTGGCGTCGTTGATGAAGTTTGCACCCATGCCCAGAGTTCCTCTTCCGAGACTAATTTTTGACGAAAGACATGTGTTGGTTTTTTTACAACCGCAGCTAGCGTCCAGTGAAATTTTTCCTGCGACTTGAACGGCGCAACCAAAATTGGAAAGAGGACCGTCGAAATTTCCTTTATTAAGAACACAAATTTCTTTGAACTGTCCGGGGTAAAGTTTTGCCGAAGTTTTCTCAGCACAGAAACAAGAAGTTCCTGTCCACGGATTACAATCCCCAGCTTTAGGGAGTGAGTCGATGACGAGCTGAACTTTTTTAGCAGCATCACCGTGCTTTTTAGCTTTAGACATATAGAGAGTTGTGAGAGCTCCTGCTCCCGCCATTTTTGCAATCGTCATCATATCGGGTTTGAGTGTTTTTGTGAGCAGCATTCCTGCGTAGCAAGCCGTCGTCACACCATAGGCAACAGATTGTTGAGTCGCAGTTTTCTTCCTTGTCTTGTGAGCTTCTTTTAATTGAGCAAGAGCCGCGAGCTGTGGATCAAGATTTGCTGTCTCTTGTTGCGCTTGTTTTTGTCCACCCATCTGAGTCAGCATCGAAATCGCTTCGTAACCGATAGGAATAAAAATGCAGTAATCTTTTCCTTGAGGTTTTTCAGCTCCCGCTGCCTGAGTGGCCTGTCCAGCCGGTGCTGCCGGTGCTGCAGTTGCTGCCGGTGCTGAAGATGATCCCTTGCCCATAAACATAGGTCCAAGTCCAAAAAGGAGAACATACATTTTCCCAATTTGATCTTCGAGACCACCACCAACTTGACTAGGATCACAGCCTTTCAGAGTTTTATTATCGCATCCCTCTTTGATCTTTTTTTCCTGAATCCCTTTGTGAATAAAAGTCTGAGACTCATCATTCTGGGCGTCTGTTAGCGGAGTCGTTTCTGAGAAAGTAGAGTCGAGTGAATTGGAATTATCCACCGATTGAGCAAATGACTGCAGCGAGAGGGAGAGGCATAATACGTAGATTAACATTTTCATAAGACGTATTTTATCACTCTCTGAGTCCACTCATAGGGGGCGAAATTCTTCCCCAAGAAGAAGCTAGTGATTTCAAGTGCTTAGGCGTTGGGGTTTAGCTAGAGTACCCAAGACAAGTGCAACTAATATTTATCGTTTGACGGCAATCTAGGGGGTGGGTACTTTATTAGCATGTCAGAGAAAAAGCAGTCCGTTCAGCACACGCATGATAACGATCTTACGCATTCGATGGTTCATTACCTTCTGGCGATTCACAAATTGAAAGAGTCTAAGGGTTATGCGCGAGTGACTGACATCGCTCATGAAATGGGTCTTACGAAAGGTTCAGTTTCAACTGCTCTTACAAATCTTAAAAAGCGTGAGTTAGTTTTAGAAGATGAAAGTAAGTTCCTCTCACTGTCAGCTTCTGGCCACGAGGCCGTGCATGGGATTCTCTCTTCACGCACTCTTCTTTTTTATTTCTTGAAAGACATCATTGGTGTTGATGAAGAAATTGCCCATAAAGATTCGTGTCTCATGGAACATCTGATGAGTGCTGAAAGCCGCGAGAAATTTTTTAACTTCATGAAAATTCTTTGTTCGAATGACCTCAAAGGAATGCAGTTTAGTACTTCCTTTGATTTTAACCAGTTCGAGCATCAGCATGATTTTGAAGAGATCCAGAAGGGCGATACTTACCTCAAATCGGAATGAAGTTCCTCAGTCTCTGGAAAACAAGTGATCCTTCGTTTCGCAAAAATCTTCTCATCTACCTTGCTTCTTATTTCCTCGTTCTTTTTAATTACCCGCTCATCCGTGCCTCAGGGATAACATTTTTTTTTGAAGCCTTCGGGGCGAAATCCTCTCCCACAGCAATGTTTGTATCAGTATTTTTTCTCGCTCTGACGGTCATGGTTTGTAATAAGATTCAAACAAACTCTGCCGTTCAGAAAGTTTTTTTTCTGGCATCAGCCGTCTCAGGTCTTTTATTTATTTCCGGTACTCTAGGCTATCTTTCCGGAAGCCATTTTTCTGCCTACATCCCATTCATCTGGAAAGAAATTTACATCGTTCTTCAAGTGCACCTGCTACTCGCGTACGGAAATACTTTCTTCTCGCGCGATGAATTCAAGCTTCTTTTAGGTCCTATCGGAGCCGCGGGAAGTATCGGTGGAATTCTTGGTGGGCTCTTAACCAGTTACTTGAGTGCTGAATGGGGAACTTCGACTGTCATGTGGACTGGTGTCTTTTTTATTTTTCTTCCTGCGATTCTCTTTTTATTCACAAGACCCGTACTAGCAAAGATTTCAGAAAAGAATGTCTCTCCACTAAAGTCTCTGGATACGCCTGCAATTCGAAGATACGTTTTTTATGTTGCGCTGGTCGTTTTTCTTACACAATTTGTTATCAACATTGCTGATTTCATGTTCCATCTTGAGTTTGAGTCTCAGATTACTTCATCCCAAGAAAGGACTGCTTACCTCGGACGGATGTACTCATTGACTAACCTCCTCACTCTCATTTTCCAAGTGGTACTGTTACCTTTTCTTCTTCCAAGAGTGTCCGAGAAAAATTTCCATCTCTTCATTCCTCTTTCCTACGCCGTCTCCATTGCGCTTATGCTTTCGGGTTCAGGCATCGGCCTACTACCTATCGCCGCATTATTTACGTATCTCAAGGCAGCCGATTATTCGCTCTTCAGCTCCGGGAAAGAAATTCTGTATCAGCCGCTCAAGGCCCAGCAAAAATACGGTGCTAAATATCTCACCGATATGCTCGTGTATAGAGCAGGAAAAGCTTTCGTGGCCCTAGTCTTGATTTATCTCCAGTCATCTAGCATTCTTAATATGCTGATGTTCATTTTTCTGGGGATCTGGATCCTTCTGATCATCAAACTCTTCCAACTACACCGACACCTTTTCAGCTGAGGAATTTATGCGAAACCCACTTCTCGAAACCCCAAATGCTCGCCATGGGGCCTACCCTTTTGATGTCATTAAAGCAGAACATTTTCTTCCGGCCTTGAAAGAAGCAGTTGATTCAGCAAGAACTAAACTTGAGAATTATAAAAAAATTCCAGGATCTAATTTTCAGCATGTGATTGTTGAACAGGGAGACATCTCTGATCAGGTCAACACCATCGCGGGATTATTTTACAATCTTCATTCGGCAGAGTGCACTGAAGATCTTGAAAAAATTTCCCCCGAAATGTCTGAGATCCTCACCAAGTTTGGAAACGATATCTCACTTGATCCCATCATTTTTGGAAAAGTGAAAGCTTGTCACGACTCTCGATTTGAGCAGAAACTCACAACCGAAGAACTCACGATCATTGAAAAAACGTACAAAGGATTCGTGAGAAGTGGAGCACTTCTCGCAGACTCTGAAAAAACGAGAATGAGAGAGATTGATGAGCGCCTGGCAAAACTCACTTTAAGTTTTTCGCAAAATGTCTTGAAAGCAACGAATGAGTATATTCTTGAAATTACCAACAAAGCCGATCTCGATGGTCTCCCTGAGACCGTATTAGAAGCGGCAGCTGAGTTCGCTGAGAAGAAAGGAAAGAAAGGATCATGGTGCTTCGGCCTCGACGCCCCTTCGCTGGTTCCATTCCTGACGTATTCAAAAAAACGTGAACTTCGGAAACGGCTTGCGATCGCCAACGGTGCGAAGACCTTCAATAATCAATTTGATAACCAGGACTCGCTCAAAGAAATTTTGAAACTCAGAAATGAGCGCGCTAAACTTTTAGGATTTAATACGCACGCCGATTATGTTCTCGAAGAGCGCATGGCGATGTCTCCTCGAAAAGTGATGGACTTCCTGGACGAGCTCGTAGAGAAGGCACGCCCACACGCCATGAAAGATGTCGAGCGCTTAAAAAATCTCGCTAAAGAACTCGATGGTATCACAGACTTTCAAAGTTTCGATGCTCCGTACTATTCTGAAATTCTTAAGAAGCGTGAGCTGAGTATGGACGATGAAATGCTTCGTCCCTTTTTTAAACTTGAGAACGTTGTCGACGGAGTCTTTAAAGTTGCGGGCCTACTCTATGGAATCAAGTTTCATGAAGTTTTCGATCTTCCCAAATACCATGAGGACGTCCGTTCTTTTGAAGTGACCGATGAAGCCACTGGTAAGTTTGTAGGACTTTTCTATACGGATTTTTTCCCGAGACCAACCAAGCGTGGTGGGGCGTGGATGTCTGGCATCAGAGATCAGGGAATGTATCAGGGCAAAATCGAACGTCCTCACATCATGATTGTTTGTAACTTCACAAAACCAACAAAAACTAAACCATCGCTGCTGACACTCGACGAAGTCCTTACTCTTTATCATGAGTTCGGGCACGCTCTCCATGGTTTACTTTCAAACGTTAAGTACCGCGATTTATCAGGCACGAATGTTTACTGGGATTTCGTTGAACTACCTTCTCAAATCATGGAGAACTGGGTGCTTGAAAAAGAGTGCCTTGATCTATTCGCTGTACACTACGAAACGGGTGAAAAGATCTCTGCTGATCTGGTTAAGAAGATTAAAGAAAGTGGAAAGTTCCTCGAAGGAATGGGGACACTTCGTCAGTTAACGTTTGCGTTTCTTGATATGGCCTATCATTCTCAAAATCCGGACTCAATCTTGTCGATCGAAGATTTTGAAATAAAGGTTACGGAGAAAACGAGTATCGTTGGGCGTCTTCCGGGAACGAGTATCTCGACTTCTTTTTCGCATATTTTTGCCGGAGGATATTCGGCAGGATACTACTCGTATAAGTGGGCCGAAGTTCTGGATGCTGATGCATTCGAATTCTTCCAAACGTCAGGGATTTTTAACCGTGATGTGGCGAAGAAGTTTCGGGAGAACATTCTTGAAAAAGGTGGAACAGAGCACCCCATGGAACTCTATAAACGATTCCGCGGCCAGGAGCCTGACGTAGGCGCACTCCTGAGAAGAGCGGGGCTTCACTAGACTTATGCAGGAAAACTTAAGCCTGCCGTAAGAAACTACATGAAGCATTTTCTGATGAATCGCAATATGCGACGATACCACCTATGAAAGATAAGTTCGAACGATATCACTTAGCCCAAGCTTGGTTTGCCAAAAACGCTGATCTCTATCGTTCTAGCAGGCAGCATGGATTTGAGATCATTTGCTCAAAAATTGCTGAAATCATGGGCGTTGGCAGAGTAGGCATTTGGTTTTTTACCATTGACCGAGAATCGATTTTTGAAGAGATGACTTTCATCAACAAGGGCGAGCTGCTATCGGGGTCAATTCTTAGACGATGGGATTATCCAATTTACTTCGAGGAGCTATTGAATGAACGAGTTCTCGTAAGTGAGGACGCTCGCAAAGATAAAATTATGACCGAATTTCTCGAGTCATACTCAATTCCCAATAACGTTTTCGCTCTTCTTGATTGTCCTATTTATTCTGATGGAGAGGCCCTTGGTATTCTTTGTATTGAAGATACTCAATCGGCTCGACAGTGGGACATTATGGACATTAACTTCGGCGGATCTTGCGCTGACTTAATTGGACGTCTGATCGAATCCGAGAAACGTCACATTTACGAAAAAGAACTTCGTCATCGGATTAATTATCTCGAAAATGATCTGAAAAAAAAGCTCGATGATTTGAACGAAGCCAAGCTTTCTCTTGATTTAGCACTCGAATCAGCGCAAGTGGGTAAATGGGACTGGGATCTTACGACGAATCATGTCTCCCTCAATAAAACTTGGTACACAAAGTTGGGATACGTTTTTAATGAACTTCCTCAAAACTTAGCCACGTTTGAAGGTCGACTTCATCCTGATGATGTACCAAAAGTTCATGCAGAACTTGAGCGTCACTTAAAAGGCGAAACCCTTTTCTACGAATGTCGTTTTCGAATGATCACTAAATCGGGCGATATCCAATGGTGTCTTGATCGCGGATGTGTCATTTACAGAGGCCCGGATGGGAAACCTCTACGCTTGACGGGCGTGAACGTTAACGTCACTCCTATGTTTAAATGGGAGCAGAGTCTGATCGCGTCTGAGCAACAGCTTAAGGCAATGATTCAATCACTCCCGACTCCTGTGGCCATGTTCGATGCTCAATTTCATTACCTCGCATTTAGTTCACGTTGGACAGAGGAGTGGGCGACTATTCTCACACCACCCAAAGAAGGCGAAAAAGTTTCGGCGCATTTTCGAAAAGAATGGCTCGATGATATGACGACTGCACTTGAAGGAAAAATCGTCAGCCGCGATGATTCTCTGATCGAAATCGGCCCGGGAGCGGAGGTTTGGCTTCGCATGCTCATTCAACCTTGGAAAGACGCCAATGGGAAAATCGGTGGTGTGGTGATGATGGCAGAAAATATTACCCAAAGAAAAGAGACTGAAATTCGATTGACTCAGGCTTCAAAACTTACGGCCCTTGGTGAAATGGCTGGAGGGATTGCCCACGAGATCAATAACCCTCTTGGTATTATTAAAGGATACATTGATCTGCTTCGGAGACACTCAGGGCGACAATCCCTCACTCCCGAACTCCTAGTTCAATACATCAAGAAGATGGATACGACGGTCGGAAGAATTTCAAAAATCGTCAATGGTATGAGGCGTTTTGCTCGTGAATCTTCAACGGATGAAATGGTTACTTACTCAGTGAATAAGATTATCGAAGAGACCTTAGATATTTGCCAGGAAAGAATTAATAACAACGGAACCACTGTCGAGGTCAATTATCTCTCAGAAGACGCAACTGCGTACTGTCGCCCAGTTGAAGTGTCTCAGGTGATTCTTAATCTCATCAACAATTCTTACCAGGCAACTTCAGATTTCATTCATCCATGGATTAAAATAAAAGCGGAAGACATTGGCCCCAAAATTAAAATTACAGTTTCAGATTGTGGATCTGGAATTTCGCCTCTGGTTCGTAAGAAACTTTTCCAGCCGTTCTTCACAACGAAAGATGTGGGAGTCGGAACAGGTTTAGGGCTTTCAATTTCTCGAGGAATTATAGAGGAACACAAAGGGAAGCTTTACTACCAGGAAGACGCCCCTAACACAACTTTCGTTATCGAGATCCCGAAAATGCATGAAGAAGGCGTCGTCAACCAATCGTAGCTATTCGAATTTTATTTTATTCGTCACTGGAAAGTCGGAAGCCTTGATCACTTTTCTATCAGTGAGAAAATCCATTAGAATCGTCGAGTCGATGAAACCAAAAGCTTTGAATGTTGCAAGTTTTGGAAATCCGTCTCCACCATCAGCACCCATGAATTTTGGAATCGCCATTCTATAGGTCTTCCTCAGGTCGATGGCGACTCCACCAATTTTCACATCAGTGATCGTCTTAAGTTCACGGTTCGCAGTCATTTCAATTCCGGCAAGCTGTGGAAATGCGCCACCCGGAGCTGTCTCGCTCGGCTTCGGGGCCAGGGTATGAATAATTGTTGCGAAATACTTCACGATTTCTTCGCCAGTCATTTCTGCCGTTCCTACTTCGTTACCGAAAGGAAGAACAGTCATGATGTTTTCAAGAGTGATTTTTCCGGCGGCAATAGAGGCACGAACTCCGCCAGAATTAGATATTCCGATGTCGGCGGTGAACTTTGCGCGGTAAGCTTCAGCAATTAAATTACCAAGATTTGTTTCACCCATGCGGACAACATTTCTTTCTCCGTTGAGAAGAACTTCAGTTGTGCCGACCTCCAGTGAGAGAGCAGCATCACCTTGTTCTTTGAATGGCTTCAAGAACTGCTCCATGTTTGTATCTTGAGCAATTTTTACCGCAGAACCTTTCAAGTTCACAGGAATCAGTTTGTATTCTTTGAGTGTCACTTTTCCGTCGAGAATTTCGAGATCCACGCGGCCAACGTACTTACCCCAGTCCTGGGCCTGAACGATGATCGTACCGTTTTGAATGTCTGCTGAAAAAAGAGGAATTTGGGTGTGACCACCAACGATGAGATCGATCCCTGGAACCGCTCTGGCGATCGCCACATCTCCCGGTGCGTTTGAGCCACGGTTTTCATTAGCGTAGTGACCAGCATGGGTAATCGCGATCAGAACATCTGTGTTCCTACGAAGTCCAGGAACAATCTTTTTCGCTTCGTCCACCACGGGAACAAAACGGAGGTGCTTACTGTGAACAGGATTTGATTTTATCGGGGTATCTTCTGTTGTTAAACCAAAGATAGTGACTTTGAGATCATCGACCATCTTATCGATGTGCGAAGGGAAAACGCGTCTTGAAGTATTCTTGTAATAAATGTTGGCAGAGATAAAAGGAAATCCGGCCCAGTGTCTTTGTTTAAAAATAGTTGCCACCGAATTATCAAACTCGTGGTTACCAAGCGCCATCACGTCATACTCAAGTTCTTTCATTCCTTTAAAATCCGGCTCAGCATCCAACATGTCAGACTGTGGAGTACCCGTGTTCACGTCTCCAGCATCAACTAAAAGAACGTGTCCGCCGTCTTTTTTAATCTGATCACGGAGTTCTTTAATCAGAGTTGCGCGTGCAGCGAGACCATATTCACCGTCTTTGTTCGGAAAGAAATGTCCGTGGTGATCATTGGTGTGAAGAATAGTCAGCTTGTAGGTTTTGCCTTTCGTGAAAGCGCAGGCCGTGGAGGCGAGCGTGAGGACAAAGAACGCCGGAAATAAGAATTTCATGCAAGCTCCTGAGAAGAATTTCACCACGTATCCCATAGAAGAGTAAATCAGGGTAGGGACCTGGGTAAAAATGCTAGTCAGAAAAGGGGTAGTTTGATACACCAAACACATATGACGATTGACCTTGCTCCCTTGAACCAAAATTTAGTGGTTCGCTCCTTTCCTGTTTCGGAGGAGAGGCACCTTTCTGATCTTGAGTCTCGGCTCATGCACCTCGGATTTTTCAACGGCGAAACTATCAGAATCCTTAAAAAAGCACCTCTCTTTCAGGAACCTTTTCTCGTTGAGGTCAGGGGCCGAATGGTCGCCCTCTCGAAAGAAGAAGCGGCACTTGTTCTGGTTGAGGTCCTTGCATGAGAATCGCGCTCATCGGAATGCCCAATGTAGGAAAAACGGCTCTGTTCAATAAACTCACGGGAAGTTTTCAACGGGTCGCCAATTTCCCTGGAGTCACGGTCGAAAAAAAAACGGGCCGGATTGTGGAAAACGGAAAACAGATTTTTGAAGTGCTCGATCTTCCTGGAATCTATTCTCTGGACGCCACGACTCTCGATGAGAAAGTCACCAAAGATTTTCTTCTCCAAAAAGAGAAAGAAAAATCAGCTGATCTTTTTGTACTCGTTCTTGATGCTACCAATTTAGAGAAATCACTTTACCTTGCGTTTCAGCTTCGGGATCTTGGTTATCCTCTCCTCATTTGTCTCAATCTCGTGGATGAATCTGAGAAGAGGGGACTGAAGCTAGACATCAATAAATTAAAAGCAGAACTCGGGGCAGAAATTATCTCTACGAGTGCCGCCACAGGCAGAGGTGTCAAAGATCTTATCCAGGCGATGAAAGATCATCTGGGTGATAAGCTTCCCCGGATTGAACTTCCAGAAAATCATCAGAAAACTTTCCGCTCTCCCAGATACGTCAACGGTATCTTCAAGAAGATTGATCATCTACTCCGAGAATCAACTCTATCACCGCTTGCTCGGGATAGTTTTAGCGAAGCGATTGATCACTGGGTTTTACATCCGGTCTGGGGTCTTTTCATTCTCTCTGCTCTTCTTCTTCTAGTTTTCCAGTTACTCTTTAGTTGGTCTGCACCCATTCAGGATCTCATTGAATTCTTTTTTTCTTTCCTAGGCCAAAATGCCAGCACATTGATCGAGAATAAACTTATCCGCAGCCTCATAGTTGACGGTGTCATTAATGGAGTCGGCGGAGTTCTCGTTTTTCTCCCTCAGATTTTACTTCTGTTTCTTTTCATTCAATTCCTTGAAGATCTCGGTTACCTCGGAAGAGCTGCTTTCATGATGGATTCGTTCATGAGAAGAATTGGACTACCGGGTAAAGCGGTGATTCCACTTCTTTCATCCCATGCCTGTGCCATTCCTGGAATTCTGGCGACAAGAGTGATCGATAATCATCGCGAGCGGCTGATCACGATGCTAGTCATTCCACTTACCACTTGTTCGGCGAGACTTCCGGTTTACGCCATTCTCATTGCGGCGATCATTCCTGACACCGCTGTTTTTGGACTTCCCTGGCTTCGTATGCCAGGCCTCGTCCTATTCGGTTTGTATATGATGGGATTTATCTCTGCGATAATTGTGTCTCTCATTTTTAAAAAAACGCTTCCGTATTCATCTCCGTCGATGCTTTTAATGGAGCTTCCGCCTTACCGCATTCCAAAGTTTAAGAATCTTGCCCGGGTGATGATGAATAAGGCAAAAATCTTTCTGACAAAGGCTGGCGGAATAATTCTTCTCGTCAGTATTGTGATCTGGTTTCTCGTGACGTTTCCCCAGCAGAATGGTGAAACTGTGATCGAAGACTCATACGCTGCTGGTGTCGGGAAATTTTTTGAACCAGTCTTTCGTCCCCTCGGATTTGACTGGAGAATGACGACAGCTCTCATTCCCAGTATTGCAGCCAGAGAAGTTGTAGTGAGTGCGATGTCGTTAGTTTTATCAGTCAAAGAAGGCTCTGAGGGATTCGAAGATCAGCTCGCCTCTACGTTGGTGAAAGAATTTGGTATCGGAAGTCTCTTGGCACTTCTCATTTGGTTCGTGTACGCGCCCCAGTGTGTCTCAACTTTCGCCGTCATGAAAAAAGAATCGAATAGTTTGAAATGGCCAGTATTCATGGTGGCGTACACACTGACTCTTGCGTATCTCTTGGCGTGGCTTACCAAAATACTTTTTACACCGTCTTAACTGTTCCCCAAGGTTTTAACTGCCAAGTCGTTTTGACCCTCGCGACTTCTTTACCCGTTTTCTCTTCCTGAATAATAGTCTCAAAACTTTGCGTATAAGTTTTTCCCTCATCAAGAGCAGACTTCACGGCTTCTTTATCAATCACTGTTGGTGAACATATCCCTTCAAGATTCGTTCTGCCTTGCCAAGTGTATGTCACAGAGAGTTCAGACATAATGAGGCGATACTTACTAATGCCAAAACAAGAAAGAAGAGAGAGTCCGGCACAGTACTCACCGACAGTTGCCATGGCACAGGCGTGAATTCCCCCAATATGATTATGATTGAGTTTTCTATTCGGCAGAGCCACTCTAACCTGGTCCTCTGAAATTTTTCTGATTTTCATTCCGTGTGGAGCATTGAAAGGAATCCCAAGTGTCATGACTTT
>CANETG010000064.1 GCA_947440875.1 Bacteriovoracaceae bacterium | reverse complement strand
TCTCAGTCTGAGGCTTCTTCGAGTTCAGGATTTCTCCACTGATCTTTGAGGGTATCTTAAGCTGGAGTGTCATCGCAAGCTTACTGCTGCTGAAGAGTCCACCACCATTAAGAGGGCCAGTAATGAGATCTTTCAAGTTAAGAATCATGAGATCTTTCTTCTCGACTTTCTTGAGCTCGACTTTTACTCCTGGGTATTTATCCTGAAGTTTCGCGACTTCTTTCCCCTTATTGGTCATGGAGAAATCGAGCTCACCTTTACGAACGGACCCAGCTTCGGTCGGAAGCATTTTCGCAAAGAGGATCGAGAGAAGGCTTGTTTTTTTCTCAAGGGTCGCTGATTCAATGACCGGGAACTCGACAGCTTCGTTGACTCTTTCCTGAAGCTCGACTTCGATTTCACCTTCAACCTTGATTTCTTTTTCGCCTTCTGCACGGATCTTCGCCTCTTTTTTCTTCACGATGACGAAGATCTTCGGTTCGGAAGTCAGTTTCATCACGGGAGTAAAACTTTTACCCTTCGCATCCGGAACCAAAGAGATGAGGGCTCCGAATTCTTCGACGAGACCATTAGTTTTAAACGTTACATTCATGACACCAGAAACTTTCTTCTCCACTTCTTTGTCTTCGTATTTCGTTTCAGTACAAGCATAGGTTTCAGGTTTGTAGGCCGTTTCGTTTCCACAAACTTCTTCTGTGTAAGGAACCTGGTCACATTCATTGTGCGCTGGAATTGTCCGGCAAGCTTGTCTTGGAACATCATCACAGTCTTGATCTGAGTAAGAGACTTGGCGACAGATTGGATCACCTTCAACCGTACGACATTCGCGATCTCCACCGACCGTTCTACAGTCCTGGCCACCACCGACGTCAGCACATGTTTCTCCGCCTCCAACTGTACGACATTCACGGTCACCGCCGACAGTGCGACAGTCTTGCCCACCACCCACAGTGCGACACTGTTGATCACCACCAACTGTTGTACAATGCTGACCACCACCGACAGTTGAGCAAACCTGCTGACCATCTGGACGAGTCCGACAAACTTCACGCGTCGGACGTTCTACGCAAACTTCTCTTGAAGGAGTGGACGTACATTCTTGGCGAGAAGGAAGGTCCGTACAAACCTGTCTTGAAGGAGTGTTCGAACATTCTTGTCTCGTTGGGATTTGCGTACAAACTCTGCGGGACGGACGATCGGTACAAACTTGTCTTGAAGGAGTGGTCGAACATTCTTGGCGAGAAGCTCCGCGGGTACACTCTTCTCGGTAACGAGTCACACTTCGACATTGGCGATCGTATTCTGTGCGACACTCTTGTTCTGCGGGAACCCAGCTGCACTGCTCGCGGTATCTCGTGACATCATTGCAGCGGTAAACTTGATACGGAACCTGGCGAGTGCACGTGCTTGGGACTTCACGTGGCACGGAACGGATCACCTTGATGGTATTTTCGAGCTTCACCGTCTCAGCGTTCTGGCCGGTAAATTTCATCGGCTTTTCAATTGAGCTGAAAGAGTTGAGGGACACGGACAATAGCAATACGTACGTCGCGATTTTGCGAACCATAGTGACACTCCTTGTGGCTATAATGGGATTCTTGAGAATTTCGCTGCAATACAATTGCCAACTCGCTTTCAAATAATTTTCGGTCCTTAATGCGAGACGCAATGTTACCAGTGCAAAACTGCCATCTTTTATAGACTTCGTTTTTCGTGCGTGTTGAAATTTCAGTTCAACACTTTAAGGAGTTTTTCGATGCGCGTTCTTGCTGCTCTTGTTGCTTTGTTTTCATTCAGTGCTTTTGCCGCTTGCCCGAAATTAGCAGGCACGTACGCTTCTTGTCGCTCAACCACTGGAACTGCTACCGGCTCTACTGATGTCGTTATCACTCAGGCGATTCAAAATGGTGTGACTGTTTATACTGTGACTTCTACTGATGACGAATCTCAGGAAAGAGGATCTGAAGAAATCATTGCCGACGGAAAAACTCGTACCGAATCAGTGAACTCTGAGCTCGGTCTCGCTGTGGCCTCAATTAAGTATTCTTGTTCCGGGAAAAAAGTTCTGGGGAATCAGTCTTTAACTATCGATGGTGCTTCTTTCTTTGAATTGGATGTAGAAATTGAGAAGAAAGGATCAATTCTCGAAATGGCCCAGAAAGGCTCTATTTTTGGACAAGCTTTCGAAGACACTCTTATCTGTGAATAAAAAAAGCCCCTCGAATGGGGCTTTTTGTTGAAATTCGGTTGAAAATTTTCTAAAGGCCCTCATCACATTGAACAAGTGCCTGAGCGTTGTTAACAGCATCGATGATGTGTCCTTCAACCTTAGCTTCTGTTGAACACGTTTTGAGAATGACCTGAAGACCTTCCGCCTCACCTTCGAGGCGAATCTGGCGGCCCATATTGGCGCACTTCACACGAAGTTTATCGAGAGCAATTGTCACCACTCCATTAATCACGAGCTGATCGTCTGTGAGCTGAAGAGTTTTAATACCGGCGATCTCACCATTTTTCACCTTACAGTTCATATCCGTCAGCGCGAACGCTTTCGTACTTAGAACAGTTAAGACAAAAAGTAGTACAGAAGCTTTTACCAGATTAAACATCATCCCTCCTTCGTGTGGTGTGGACTATCTATTTTGTAACACGGTCGATTTAACCACGTAAGAAGTGCATTTTGGCCCTCAGGCATTTTTTTCTTCTGATAAATAGCGGAAAAGACATGACTGGGTTGTAGACCAAAAACACAAATAATCTTACTATCAGTTTCACTATGATTGTTTACGACTCCACGACTCTCGCGTTTATCCAGAAAACAGAACAGATGCTCCGAGAGATTCTCAAGGAGTGCGATGTAACTGTTCGAAGATCCAGATTCCTCTGGAAAAATTACCTCTATCCGATTCATGTTGTTGTGTTCGAGGGAAAAGAATGGGGACATTTCAACGCACCCTACTTTCAAATCGGTCTCAATAGGCGACTCATCTGGTCCGCGAAGGATTCGGTGGTGAGAGATATTCTTCGGCACGAGCTCGCTCACTACTTCACTCTTCTGGAATTCGGAAACGTTGCCTCACACGGAAAAGAATTTCATTCGATCTGCGGGCGATTCAATTTCCCTGATTCAGTGAGTGCGGCGACGATGAATCTCAATCTGGAAAACGAAGCCAAAGAAGGCGATCTTCATTCCGAAAAGATTCTGAGTAAAGTACAGAAGCTTCTTTCACTCGCTCAGAGTTCAAACGCTCATGAAGCCGAGATGGCCACTCTCAAAGCTAACGCCCTTCTTCTTCGTCACAATCTTGATTACGTCGAAAAAGAAGAAACGCTTTATCTCGATCGCCTGCTAGTTCGCTCAAGAAAAGATGATAAGATGACAGCGATTTACGAAATTCTCCGTCACTTCATCGTCCGTCCCGTTATCTCTATGGGCCGAGGAACAGTTTGTCTTGAAGTCACGGGAACGAAAACAAATGTCATGCTCGCTCGCTACGTGGCGGAGTTTCTCGACCGTGAACTAGATCATCAGTGGGAACAAGCGCGTGTGGAGTATAGATTATCGGGCGTTCGTGCCAAAAATTCTTTTTTCCTCGGCATGGCACGAGGATTTGATGAAAAGATGAAAGGAGTTAAAAATGAATTCTCCTCCGAGGATCAGCTCGCTTTAGTAAAAGTCGAAAAAAATCTCGAAGAAAACATCCGTCTTATCTATCGCCGCCTCGGAACCGTATCTTCCGGCCGCCAGACAGATCATGAGGCACAAGAGGTAGGAAAAGAAAAAGGCCGCAAGCTCTCTATTCGCCACGGAGTTGAAGGAAAAGCGCAAAAATTATTTCTAGGAATATTTAAATGACAATCAATCAAAACGCTCGAACATCACTTCTTGCCGGAACAGGTCTTCTCTTTCTGGGTGTGGTCATCGGAGCCTTCGGAGCGCACGGTTTAAAAAGTATCGTGACTCCAGAGAAGCTTATTACCTTTGAAACGGGAGTTCGCTATCACTTCTATCACGCGTTCGGATTAGTGCTCTTAGGTCTCTATCAGCTCCACTCAACGGCAAGACTCAAAGTCTCTCACTATGCTTTCGTCGCTGGGGTTTTTCTTTTTTCTTTTAATTGTTATTTCTACGCTATTTCCGAGATAAAAATCTTCGCGATCATTGTTCCGCTTGGCGGACTTATGTTTATTTTGGGTTGGGCAAATTGGTTCTGGAGAATACTAAAGGGCTAAGAATTGTTTATTACCCAACAAGAATTTAAACATAGTTCTCTTGTTCTCCAGGACGGTGTCGTCGTATTCTGCGTGTCGACATCAGCAGCTTTTGTTGCATGTGTGGGCTTACTAATAAAGTCGAAGACTCGAAATTAGACTTGCTTGGCCTGAGACCCATACATCCATTTATGCTGCTGACCAATCACCCGGAAAGGAAGTCCGAAGTCCTCGTTCATTTGAACGACTTGCTGGAATCTGAGCATCGGAAACTTTTCTTCAGGCTCATAGCAAGGCGTGAGGCACCACGGAACGACTTTTCCGCCGCTATTTTTTACAAAGTGGAAAGCATCGTACACGCTTTCAAAATCTTTCTTATTGGCGACCACGGCCTTTACCTGCGCCTTCGTTCCATACTCATTAATAAACTTAAGTAGGATTTCTGGGCTCGTTTTAACATTGGTTGATGGTGTTTTCACATCGTAAGAAATAAAATCAACCGAATCAAAAACGTCTTTCACGATGCGAGTTCCCGCAGCTTCGATGTTGATGTAGTAATTTCTTTTTTTCAGTTCGCGGATAAGTTCCATGAGCGACGGAATATGCGACGGATGAAGTGGGTCTCCGCCAGTAATGGAAACGCGTTTAATAATATCTTGGGAAAGGACTTCAACGTCTTCCATCACATCATCAAGAGTTTTAGTCATCGTCGGATCAAAATCCCAAGTTTCCTTGGAATCGCAGTTCACGCAACCGATGTGACAACCCTGAAAACGCACAAAGATCTGGGGGATTCCAATGTGGATTCCCTCGCCTTCGGTCGCGCGGTAGATGGAGTTAATTAAAAGGGTCGTCATGGGTGGGCAGACTACCATAGGGGGATAGAGGGGTAAACCCAAGGATTTCCAAGATTTTTAAGGGAGTAAATTTTACATTCTTTCTCAAGAAAATTAGACTAAGAAGACGAGATAACGACAATGAGATATTCAAAAAACAGGTGTTTATGAAGTTATATTTTCTGACGACCTTAGTGTTTATCACAACTATCCTCAGTTGTGGCGATGACGTTGGTGGAAAAAGACGGACTTTGGTTGAGACCGATACTCCAGGTATTACAACCGATACATTTTTAGTTCCTTCTCACCTCCACAGATCTCCTGAAGTCGGTCTTCTCGAAAGCCACGCTGAAATTAATGAAATCGTCGCTGGTTCTTTGCCCCTTAGTTATAGAACGGTCCCTTTGATGGCGCTCGACGATGAAGGGACAGAAACCAGAAACATCCGCTCTCGCACATGGCTCGGTCGCCCACTCTTTGACTGTGGAGCAGGCCCCAACACATCTATCAATAGCAGAATCGACGATTGTAGTCGTATCAATGGGGCCAGAGCGGCCTGGAATTATCTCAATAGTTCATCAGGAGAATCGATTTGGAAATTGGTAGCCAAAATTGGCAACGTCGAAATGTGGATTGATCTTCGCACCGGTCACATCTGGTCAGACATTTTGGAAACTGGCAATTGGTGTAACGCCTCAGGGAACAGCGAAACTGGTCCCGGTGTGAACTGTCAAACTCTTGGAACAAATCCAAATTGTGTCGGAAAATCACTTCTCGGTCTTCTTGGTATCAAGTGGAGACTACCGACGAGAAATGATTTTCTCCAAGCTGATCTCAACGGACTTAGATTTGTATTGAAAACAGCAGGCCTTTCTTTTTGGACCGCGACCATGAACTCAGCATCGCTCAACAGAAGCGAGGCTTGGACTTATAATCAGGCCCAGGGAACTCTGGAGAAAGCGGCGTTGACCGAACTTCGACAGGTTCGCTGTATAGGTGCGGCTTCACTGTAATGAATCTCGACGAAAGATATCATAAAATTATGGAAGGAATTTCTTTAGGCCATCGCGGTCTGACGAGATTCACTCCGGATGAAATTGAAGAGCTCTTTTATCTTCTTAAATTAAATCGCGAAACAAAAAACACTTCCAATCTCGAGAAGGTTCTCTGCCTCATAGAGCACTCCACAATGCCGGAGCAGGGCTTTGAGATGGAACTTCTTTCCCTGCTGAATTCCGATTTTCCTGATCACATCATAGTTTTTGCCTTAAATGCCTCTCGAAAACATATTCTCCAGGCACGCTTTAACAAGGGCAATCGCCTCGAGTTCGATTTCTTGGAAACGCTAAAGCGCCTGCTCCGTCACTCGAATCCTGAAATCGTTGAATGGACTCTCCGGACGATTGAAGAATGCGGTAACCAAGGCGTGTATTTTCTCAGCGAATTTGATAAAATCAAGCCAGCACCATGGAAATGGTTTAATGCCCATCAAAGGTCCGTCAGAGAGCTCATCACTCTCCTCGAACGTCGCTGGAGGCGATTTGAAAAACCTGAACCTCAAAAACCCTGAAGAAGCCCTCAGGATAATCCGCGAACTCGATAATCTCGCCGGCCTTCCCGCTTACGATCTTAATGCGCGAGACGATATCCAAGTCAATATCCGCGTGGATGAAAGTATTGGCCCTGCTGCCTTTAAAACGGATCCCCTCGTTCCAGGGGGGTATAAGGCAAACTCGCTCACGATTCGCGCCATGAGGCCCGACATTTTCGTCCTCGGAGAATCTCTCGAAGAATTTACTCATGACTACGAGTGCGGTTGTGGAAAAATCATTGATCTTCAATTTTGGAAACTCTGTCCCTTTTGCGGCGGAGACATAAAACCCTAATGATCATTGTACAGAAATTCCACTCACTTCATGAAATTGATCCGGAGTTCATTCCGAGTATTGAGCTTCTTCTCAAAGAAGAAGTGCCAAACTTCCATTTCATTGAACGCGCTCAAGACGGATCCCCCGTCACGGATCTCTATACTTATTTTCTTTTTTTTGGACCGACTCAAAATACTCCCATTGGATTTGGACAAGTGTGTCTCCGAAGTGTTCCCTCTAAACCCCTTCTCACGTTCGCACAAAAAATTTGTTTTTGGGAAAAAGAGCATCTCCATTGGCGCCAAGCAATCTGGAATGTTTTCGGAGGCAACAGTGGTGCCTGTCTCTTTGATCCGAAATTTGTCAGAAGTGGCACAGAGAAAATGCAAAATATTATTTCTGACTACGAATCACGCAAGGACATCGTTGCTCATGAGTTTCATCTCCTCAAAGATTTTCAGAATTTTAAGTTACAGAATTCTCAGTCTAAGAAGACAAGCAGTCGCTTCGTTCTAGAATCTCTCTCTAAGTCATCCAAGACCTACCAAGATTACTTGAACGGACTATCCCCAGAGACTAAAAAAGAAATCAAAACGGAATGGAAACGCCTATCGGATTCTGGGCATGTGAACATGGGAGACTTCTCTCTCCCCGCACCGGAGCTTGAGCTTCCTTTTTCCACCGAAGAACTCACTCTGTGGGCATCCTGGAGTGCCACCATCCTGACTTTTGAAAAAGAAAAAAAGATTCTAGGCTGTATTCTTATGGTTCCAGGCAAAGATGGTAATTATTTCTTTGAGCCTTATCCTTTCGAGGCTGCTGAAAACGCCATCGTAAATGATCAGATGTATCTTCAGTACGTACTACTTAAATTCCACGATCTCGACAAAGCTCGTCGCTGTCACATTATGAAGTCGGGTGTCAAACTCACCTTCAATGACAAAAAAGACCTCGAATATTTCACTCTCCAAGGCTTCCAAACCAAAGAAGTCCTCGAAGTCTTTTACTCAAGTCTTGAAGGCCTCACGGATTCAGTATGACTGAAACAGAATGGATCTTTACCGTCGTAGAGTCATTTTATCAGAAGGCTAAAAATGATGTCTTGATCGGTTATCATTTTCGAGTCATCCATGATTTCGAAGAACACATTCCACGGATAGCATCCTTTTGGGATCTCCAGCTCCTTGGGAAAACGGAGCGAAAACTCCTGCAACCATTCGACGTCACTAAGCTCCATCTGGCACTTAAGATAAAAAAAGGAGAGGTTGGTCGTTGGCTCGTTCTTTTTCGGAAGACTCTCGAGGAGATGACTGCCATTCATCCGGAGATGAAAGATCTCTCCCATGAATGGCGAAATAAACTCGTTTTTTTCGAGGCGCTTTTTTTAAGGCTTCTTAGCGTCGAGGGCGCGTGAGACAAATTCTTCAAGGATCGGCTCTCCTGTCACGTCGTCAAAAATCCAGTTTCCGACGTAGTAACCTCTAATTTTTTTTGCCGCATACTTGGCCTGCTCTTCGGTCAAAAACTCCACAGCGATGAGATCTAGGTTTCTCACTTTCACGGTGTGACCTGACACACATCCTTCAGAGTAATTGGAACAGCTAATTCCTTCATTTATTGATTTGGGAAGGATGAATTGGACCGTCGAGTCTGCTGACTTTGCTTTTTTCAGAAGGTCCTCTTTCGTATACCTGACTTCTTTTGTGCAAGATGCGCTCAGTATGGACAGAGAAATGAAAAGTGGGAAAATGAAAAGTCTCATCTCTCTATGTTAAACCAAATGAGCGGAAGGACAATATGTTTCCCCTGAAGTCGCAGTATCTATTAAATTTCACTTCTTCAATTGGAGAATTGAGAGACATTACCTCCCCTAATGATCTCCTTCCTTTTGCTAAAGTCCAATTTGGGACGGCCGAAGACACAGAGAAAATCCTCTCACTGGTGAAATCGGGGCAGAAAAAGATGAGAGCGGTATCAGCTTCAGAGAAAATCAGGATTCTCAAAGGGGTCGCATCTGAGATCGGAAAGAATGCTGATCAACTCGCCCTTCTTATTGCTCGCGAAGGGGGAAAACCTTTAAAAGATGCGATCGTGGAAGTCACTCGCGCCAAGGATACTTTCGAAATTTGTGCGGAAGAATGCTGGCGCCTTCACGGAGAAACTATTCCCATGGACCGAACGGAATCGGGAAAAGGACATCTCAGTTTTACGACCAGAGAACCCATCGGTCCGGTACTGGCGATCTCTGCTTTTAATCATCCTTTGAATAATCTTGCTCACCAGACTGCGACCGCCATCGCCGCGGGTAACATGGTTGTCCTGAAGCCCTCTTCGGCGACCCCAGTTACAGCATTTATTCTTGAGGAAATGTTTCGAAGAGCAGGACTCCCAGCTGAGTGCATGATGGTTTTCACAGCGAGCACAGAGCAAGTCGAAAAACTTCTCACGAGTCCTGCGTTTGCGTTTGTGGGCTTCATCGGTTCTGCGAAAGTGGGCTGGGAGATGCGAAGAAAAATTGCCTCTGGCACGCGGATTTCTATGGAACATGGTGGACAGGCGGCTGCGATTCTCAGAGAAGATGCTGATCTTCGCGAGGCGATTCCACAGTTACTGCGAAGTTCTTTTTATCACGCGGGCCAGGTTTGTATTTCGACTCAAAGAATTTTCATTCACCGAAATATTTTTGAAGTGTTTAAAAATGAGTTCGTTCAGAGAGCAAAAAAACTTAAAACCGGAACCGCGATGGATGAGACGACAGAGGTTGGCCCTCTTATTCGTCCGGAGGAAGTTGTCCGCATAAAAAAAGAGATTGATGAAGCGGTCAAGAGGGGAGGAAAACTTCTCTGCGGGAACGAAGTTCAAGGGAATGCGAAACAGTTTCTCACTCCCACAGTTCTTGCTGATGTTCCTCGTGACTCATCGATCATGATGAACGAAGCGTTCGGACCGGTGGTGTGTCTCAATAGTTTTGAAGATGAAGAAGAACTCGTGAACTATCTCAACACGAATGAATTTCCTTTCGAAGCATGTCTTTACACTCACGACATCAAGGCCGCTCTCAACCTTTCGCAAAAAATTTCCACCATGACGATGGTCGTGAACAACCACAATGCTATCCGTGTGGATTGGATGCCTTTCGGAGGTCATGGACTCGCAGGACTAGGCATGGGTGGAGTGAAATACGCTATCGAAGAGATGACCAAATTAAAACAAGTCATCATCAAGCTCTCGTAGGTTCCAGCATACCTGTCGTCGTAGGTTCCAGCATACCTGTACTCGCACATGACCAGTAACTACCTGCGTTAGACGCAGGCGACAGCCACAGGTATGCTGGAACCTACGCCCTAAACGGTTTCTTTGAGAGTTTTTTCGAGTGTGGCAGATTTAAACTGAAACTTCATATCCTTGAATTTCGCAGGAATGACTTTCTGTCCATCGAGAACAATCGTCGACATTTCTCCAAGAGCTGTCTTGATCGCAAGCGCCGGAGCTGGAAAGAGTGTTGGACGCTTGAGGCGTTTTCCGAGAGCTTTCGTGAATTCAGTATTAGTCGCGGGATAAGGAGACGTGGCGTTGAATGGACCAGACATTGATTCCTCAGTGACAGCATGAACATACATCGCAGCGAGATCATCAACGTGAATCCAGCTCATGTACTGTTTGCCAGTGCCTAAGCGACCACCTAGACCAAGTTTAAAGATGGGAAGCATTTTCGTGAGTGCCCCGCCGCCTTTTCCAAGAACAACCCCTGTCCTCATAAGGACAACACGCATCTTGAGATCAAGAGCTTTATTCGCCTCTGTTTCCCAATCTTTACAAACACCAGCGAGGAAATCATTCCCCGAAGTTGCATTCTCATCAATTGTCTCATCACCGCGGTTACCATAGATACCAACTGCCGAAGCGTTGATCAGGGCCCGTGGTTTTTTGGGAAGAGCTCTGATGGCATCAACTAAAAGTCTTGTGGTATTAATTCTTGAATCGTAGATTTTTTTCTTCTGTGCTTCATCCCATTTCTTTCCACCGATGTTTTCACCCATCAAATTCACCACGACATCCACCCCATTAAAAACGTCGGGAGAAGGCTGGACACTCATGTCCATCCACTGAACATATTTGCACTCAGAACCCAGGATGATGACAGCTTTCGGGAGGTTCCTTGTGAGGACCACGACTTCGATTTTTTTCTGAAGAAGCTGGGCAACCAACCGACGACCGACAAAGCCTGAAGCACCAGTGACGAGAACTTTCATGAGACAGCCTTTTGAAATGAGAATTACGTCATTTTACCTGTTTTCACGGTATAATAGAAGCATGAAGAAGGTTGGATTAGTCATGACCGGCGGTGGGGCACGCGCTGCTTACCAAGCGGGTGTCGTCCGCGCGCTCTATGAGATCGTAGGGTCAAAAAATAAGCTTTTTGATGTGATCGCAGGGAATTCTGCTGGGGCAATTAATGCAACTTACCTTGCTAGCCACGCCGAAAACTGGGACGTGGCGACTGAAAACTTAGTTGATCTTTGGAAGCGTATTAAACCAGACAACGTTTATGACGTTCGCGCAAAATCTCTTTCTGAAATTGGGATGAAGTGGATCGGAGGAACTGTTTTTGGGGGACTCACGACGAGCGGAAGTGATGCCAACCATCTCCTGGATACTGCCCCTCTTCGAAGACTCATTCGCCGCGAAGCCGACATGGCACATATTCAGAAGAATATCGATGAGGGTCACC
>CANETG010000063.1 GCA_947440875.1 Bacteriovoracaceae bacterium | reverse complement strand
TGGGTCTCATATTCCTATTGGTAAAGGGCGCGGGGTAACAGATGAGTGATGGGGTTTACTAAGGTTTCCTTAATGAGCGAGAATAACGTATGCTTAAGCTTTCTGCTATGATGAATACCGGATTCCATCTCACCTACTTCCCTCTGACGGATGAACTCCGCAATGCTGTGAGGGCAGAAGACTGGAAAGTGGTGGATGAGACTTTTAAGTCACTGACTCAACCTCGTGGGAGACTTTTTGAGTTTCTCAAAACCTTCCATGAATTTTCTTCCATTGAATTTATTCTTAGTATCCGAGATTCAAATACCGAATGGGAAGAAGACGGGATTTGGCATGACGATGGGTCAAGAATTTTTGCTTTCTCTCTTTCTTTAACTGAGGACCATGAAAATCTCGAAGGCGGTAAGCTCGGAGTGAAAAGAAAAAACGAAGACCATGTGACTTTGATTCCGACTCCTTCTTTTGGAGGAATCATTTTATTTCTCACCGGAATGTACGGTTTTGAGCATAAAATTCATCAAGTGACAAAAGGACGCCGGATCATCATCGCCGGCTGGTGCACCTGATAGACTAAACTTCAAAAAGTCCTGGCATTGAAAGATACCTTTCACCGGTGTCATAGCAAAATGTCAGGACTTTTTTATTTCCATTTTTTGCGAGATATTTTGCCACTGCCGCAAGTGATGCTCCCGAAGAGACTCCGATAAAAAGTCCTTCTTCTTTGGCCGATCTCCGGGCCATGTCGAAGGCTTCTTCTTTGGTCACAGTGATCACTTCATCGATGACAGAACGGTCCACAATCGACGGAACAAAACCAGCACCAATCCCTTGAATCGGATGGGGTCCTGGAGCTCCGCCTGATAAAACAGCAGAATCGGCCGGCTCAACGGCAACTATTTTCATGTTTGGGAATTTTTTCTTAAGGACCTGCCCGACCGCAGTAATGTGCCCGCCCGTTCCGACTCCTGTGACGATAGCATCCAGACCTTCGGGAAAATCTTTTAAGATTTCCAGAGCTGTCGTTTCCGTATGAACTTTTAAATTATCCAAATTATCAAACTGCATCGGCATCCACGAATTTTCTGTCGCAGCTTTGAGTTCCTGCGCTTTAGCAATGGCACCTTTCATCCCTTTTTCTTTGGCAGTCAGCTCAAAACTCGCTCCGTAAGCCGCCATGATTTTTCTTCTCTCGATGGTCATGGATTCCGGCATCACAAGAATAAGTTTGTAGCCCTTCACGGCACAGACCATAGCAAGCCCAATACCGGTGTTGCCTGATGTTGGTTCAATGATCGTCATCCCTTTTTTCAGATCTCCCCGCTTCTCTGCTTCAGTGATCATCCAAAGAGCAATCCGATCTTTAATCGAGGCGCCTGGATTTTGCTTTTCGAGTTTCATCCACACTTCGTGAGCACCGAAGAGCTTATTAATTTTCACATGAGGAGTGTTACCAATGACGTCGAGAATGCTCATCGCTTTCATAAGAAATCCTTCTAGTGGAATGAAAAAAAAAGGGCCCAGGGGGCCCTCTTCAATTTTCAGATTATTTTTTCAGCTTGTCTTTAACCATGCCAGCAATCGTATTGGCCGTATCAAAAACTTTCGCCGCAGTTTCAGTCGCCTTGGCCTTGAGCTCCTCTTTAGGATACTTCGCCATGAGTTCTTCGACTTTCTTCGTCGCTTCTTCTTTGGAAACGCCGAATTTTTCCTGAACCAGTGCGACGAGTGCCACAGCATTACCTCTGACTTTATCGAGATCTTTCTCCGTGATGGAGTCCCATTTTTTCATCGCAACTTGAGAAATTTCCTTCCAGCGATTCATCAGAACTTCTTTATCAATGTTCATATAGCTTCCTTTACTTTTTGCCAGACGTTGGGCGGCTTCCACGATAGCATGAGTATCGACATGGTGCTTAGCATACAATTCGTCGGCAGAATAAGCACTCTGACCAAACTCACCATCAATGGCTAAGCTTTTCACCGAAAATTCCGCACCTAAAAGCTTCAGTTTATGGATGAGCTGTGCGCCCATTCCTCCAACTAATTGATGATCCTCTACGGTGATCACTTTTCCACCCGCTTCATCAATCCAATGAGCGATTTCTTCAAAATCAGAATGATTTACAAAACTATGGTTGATGATCGTCGCCTCGATACCTTTCTCTTTTAGTTCAGAATACGCTTTGAGTGCTTTTCCAACGAGTGAACCCGAAGCAACGATCGCGATGTCATGACCATCAGTCAAACGCTGCGGTTTATGTAAATCGTAAGAGAGACCATCTTTTAATTCGAGGACAAAATTTTCGCGCCCAACAAAAAAGATGTACGATTCTCCATCTTTCCCGGCCTCGCGGTCCTTGGCGATTTTTTTAGCAGCAGCGTAGACGTACTCCTCTGCTTCTTTGGCCGAAGCAACGTTGACCACATTGAGATGCGGAATGCTCGAGAGAGCAGAAAGATAAGTGAGTGACTGATGAGAGGCTCCGTCAGCGGCATCTTGAAAACCAGTATGGGAAAAAACCGCCATCACCGGTGCCTGAGAAAGTGAGGCCATGATGAGAGGAAGATTTCCTTTCGTCACCCCGAATGCAGCGAAGGTGTCAACAACTGGAATGAAACCCGCCTTCGACATCCCAATCGCCGTTGAGACCATATTGGATTCTGCGACACCAACATCTAAGTAATGATCCGGGAACTCCGTATGAAATGCTTTGACTCCGGTTGATCCTTGGAGATCCGATGTGATGGAAAACACCGGAAGCCCATCTTTCACAGCGCGTGAAAGACCCTTGGCGATACCGATTTGCATTTTATCTTTCACTGGCCCCGAAGAAGCTTTTTTTTCTATCTTCACTGTGAGTTCATTGGCCCAGGTCGTGAATTCTTTCGGGACTTCCTCACTCCCCCAAATTTCTTTGATGAAGGCGTGGATCCCCTCGTCGTGGGCTTTGAGTGGAAAACCATGACCACCGGAGGAAGAATCGACCGTCGACTTCACGCCAAAACCCTTAATCGTTTTGAGCCACACGCAAACGGGTTTGGTCGAATTAGAACTGACGCGATCAATGGCGCCTTCAATGACCTGATAAATTTTTTCAAGATCATGGCCGTCTTCGACCTTGATGACTTCCCAGCCTTGGGCCGCGAATGAATCGAACGTGGGCTGCATGGAAAAAGAATCTTTATCGATTCTTCCCCCGAGTTTTGTATTGTTGTCCGAAACGAGCATGATGAAGGGATTCAGTTTTCCTTTCATCGCAAGCCCCGGAACGGCCGAGAAAGCTTCTTTTGCCTCACCTTCCATCGCCGCCCCATCTGACACAGAGACAATCGTGATTCTTTTATTTCCAGCAATTTTATCGGCGACGGCGAGTCCTTGTGCTTGTGGTAAAGCTGACCCCAATGGACCGTTAGAAAGAAGAACGCCTTCCGGATATAAATGGGACTCTCCGTGACCCGTGAGTTTTGAATTCATAGAACGAAAACCCTTTAGGGCCTCAAAAGTGAGATCTCCGTATCCCAATACTGTGCGAAGAGCGTAGATGCCATTTTCGGCGTGACCAATATCATTCACAAAATTAAAGTGATTATACCAATCTGACTTTTTAAACATGAGCTGATGAAGGGCCGTCCAAGTTTCAGTCATCGCCGATGGACCACCCCAGTGACAGGCGGCCCCGCCGTTGGTTGCTGCCAGATCCATGAGAGCGATCAAGGAACGAGTCGCTTTGGGGTTTGCCAGTGAGACTTCTTTTCCGCTGGTGCTATTCACCTTGAGCGAATAAACCGGTGCACCGGTCGGTGCGGAGAGAAGTTTTGGTTTAATATTCAAGGGTTTAAGTGACATCGAGAGACCACCTTTTGAGAGGGAAAATTTGGTCTCAGTATGAACTTTCTCAAGGCTTTAAGTCCACAATTTTCTTCAACTTCACCCTTGCCAAGGTGCTCAAAACAGCTTAAGTTTTCTAAACTTAAAATTAGTAATCACGACTAAGGAAACAGCCCATGGCACGTCAATGCGATCTCACTGGAAAAAGCCGTCAATCAAACAATAAAGTGTCTCACTCAAACATTAAGACTCGCGTTTTTAAACAGCCAAACCTCAAGACGAAGAAAATCTTTGACCCTGAATCAGGTCAAACCATCCGTCTGAAGCTGGCCGCTTCGACAATTAAAACTCTCGATAAAATGGGACTTTCCAAGTTCCTCCGGAAAAACTTCCGGTAATAAACCTTTTGCCATAAAAAGCCAAAACGAGCCCCCGAATGGGGGCTTTCTTGTTTGTGATTTCGCTGATGGCCGAAAATTTTCCGACCAAATCCATCTGACTTATTTTTCCCTCTCCCACAAATTTTGATCTTGAGCGACAATCTTCCTAAGAGGTATCGTCAATGATTTACAACAAATCCGGTCATCCAGTTGAAGTGAAAAAAATCTCCACTCGGATGTGGGGACTGCGTGATGAAATCGAAGCAGCCCTTGAGCGTCGGATAAAAGAATGTGAAGCCGCAAGCGTGCCACTGTTTATTGATGATATTAAAAAATTCTACAACCTCAATATGAAAGCCCCCCTGACGGATAGTTCGAACGTGATTCCTCTTCACGGAAACCCGGCTTCAAATGATCTCAACTCACTCATGGCCTCTTTGAAAGAGGATGAGAAAATTCCTGAGCCAGAAAAATCACAAAGTACGCAAGAAGTCATCGCGTCGCTCTCAGAGGGTGAAGCTAAAGAACCACCAAAAGCGTTCAACGAGGCGGAAGAAATTCTCGCCGAACAAAGTCTCCAGGGTCTTGAGAATAAAAAACCGGCCGATATTTTAATTCGACCTTACAAGCGGCAAGCACCAGATCTTGAGCGCATTTCTTACGGCTTCTGTTTTCTCTCGGACATTCACATGGATAATCTCCTTACTTTCACGCAAGGGAAGTTTCTCCAGGGTCAATCTGTTGTCGTTGAGTTTCTCATCCCCCAGAGCTTTATGATGACGGCGGAAGTGATCTACTGCCACTACTACGCACTCAGATCACGAATTATTAGTTCAACCAAACCCGATTACAGGGTTCAGAGTCAATTTAAGTTCGCCATTCCCGGTGAGCGAGACACATTGAGAAACTTCCTTAAGTCTATCGAGTCAACGGTCTCGGATAAGAAGGCTAAGAAAGAAACTAAAGACGAGAGTCTCGGTATCTGATTATAATCTTTCTATGCAAGTCAGATCATTTCTGAGGCCTCAGCTTTCAACGATTCTCGTCGCCTTTTTCTTTTTTATTCTTCTCTTCCTGGGACTTTTTGCGGAAGTTTTTGAATCCGAAACTCCCGAAGTTGATCTTGCCCAAATTTACGCCAACCCTGTCCCAGTGGCCGAACTTCAGCATTTAAAATCCATGAAGCTCACCAATAAACAAGGTGTCTTTGAACTTCTGAACACGCATCCTGATGGGAACTTGGACGGTCCCTGGCAGATGACCGCGCCCCAGGCACTCAGAATGAAATCAGAGGTCATCACGAAGATCATCGAAGCCTTCAATGTCATCCGGGTGAGAAACTTCCATCGCCTCGAACCCATCAACATCACCTCGTACTCACTGGATAATCCGACGCTCTCACTTATGTTTACCAATTTTAGAGAGAAGTCGTTTGAAATTAAAATGGGCCTCATTAACCCGATCGACAATTCTGCGTACATGACAATCTCGACTCAGAATCAAATTTATCAAATTGATCCACTCGAGATTCAACTGGAAAGTTATGATCTGGCCCAGCTCGTGGAATCAAAAGTTCTCGCACTGAATGTGGAGTCGCTCGTTTCGCTGGAGATTTACGGGGAAGCTGGCCTGTCGATGAAACTCCTCAAAAAAGAAGAGCAATGGTTGGGTGATACCGGTGTTGAGCTCGGGTCAGTAAAAGTGACAAAATTTCTTAAACGCCTCGAGGAGATTAAAAGTACCTCGATTCTCGAGAACCTGACCCCAGAACAAAAAGAACTCATGGACCGGGCCACTGCCGTTCCACTCTACAGCTTAAAACTCATCACCACTCAGGGTGTGCGCACGTATATTGTGGGTGAAGTGAAGGGAGGAATTCCAGGGACATCGGTCAACGGCACTGTGTACGCTCTCTCCGGCGAAGAACGGAAATCCTACGTTCTTATTGATAAAGATGAGCTCAAAGTCTTCGGAACAAAAATTACTGAACTGAAATAAAAAAAGGGACTCAGAAGAGTCCCTTTTTTAATAGAATCGATAATAACCGGATTACTTGATTTCTTTGTGGAGCGTGTGACGGCGAAGATTTGAATTATACTTCTTCATTTCGAGACGCTCTGGAGTCGTCTTTTTGTTTTTTGTAGTCGTATAACGAGAAGGAGTTTTGCCTTCCTTTCTTGCTTCAGTACATTCCATAGTAACGATAACGCGTGGGCCTTTAGCCATAACTTCCTCTCATGTAGACATTTCTAAAAAGTGCAGCCAATATAGAACAATTCTAAGTACGTGACAAGTCATAGATGACTTCAGGATTCAAATGCAGAGCGTAAATACCGATAATTGGACTTTTTGCCGATATGAAAAAGAGAACTTTCTCGCCCAAATAACCTTTGGCGCCGATCCCAAATCCATTGCCGAAGACCGTCTGGAATATTACGTGACTGTGCTCCAAAACGAAGACACTGAGATTTTTCAAAAAGAATTCTCGACTCTCACTGAGGCCTGCCTCTACCTCAACGCCAATTATAGTGATTGGAGTTTCATGGATCAGACCGGTGAAAAAACGGGCTGCTCAACCTGTGCGGCTCACTAATAGCTCAAAATGACAAACTGTCGTTTTTCATTCACTGAATTTGCATCAGTGATTCCTGCTATGAGCTCTCCCAAATGGCTGTCGTCAGTAATTCTTGGCGCGGCGGAGCTTAGAAGACTCTTTTTGCATCCTCGAGCATGGGGAGAAAGTCGGGGAAAAGTTTTTCGAGCTCGGCTTCACTAAAATAATCTCTCACATTTATCTTATCGAATCGTCCGGAAACGGGAGATTCGATCATTCCCTTGCGGATCGAGAGCCCGCTGAATTCGAAGTGCGGAGTTTCTCCCCACAACCATTCCCAGGACAAAAGCCGCTGGAAGCTCTCTTGCACCTGTGGTTCCGATAAAATGGTGCCGTCCAAGGTGAAAGGAATCGTCTTCAAATGATGGCAGATGATCTCAATCACATCACTGATTTCGGTACCTGGAAATTTTTCCTGAAGTGTGATGACCTGAGAGCGAACCGACGCAATCGATTTGGTTTCTATAGGAACCAGAGTGTGCTTGAGACTTTTTTCCAGGGAATCGAGATTACTGGAAACGAGGAATGTCCCGTGGTGGAAAGATCCGGTTTTGGTTTGCTTAAAAGCGGAGCCTGAAATTTTTTTCCCATCAAGCCAGAGATCATGCCGAGGAGAAATCGTGAGGGAAATATCCGCTTTGAGGAAGGCTTCTTTTAGGATCTCCGCGTGCTTCATTCGGTTGATCATGGGATCTGGTGTGATAAAGGAAAAATTGAGATTCCCTTCGTCATGAAAGACACATCCTCCCCCGCTTTGCCGGCGAACCATCCAGATATCTTTTTCAACCAGATACGGAAGCTGAGTTTCGAGCCATGGGTTTTGAAATCTTCCGAGAACAACACAGGGACGATTCACGTAAAGAAAAAGTATGGGAAGATCGGCGCCCCCGCGAAGAAAATGATCTTCCAGGGCGAGATTAAGAAAAGGATTCTGAAACGGAGAAAGAAAAATCCGCATCCTAGCATGATAGACGGGAAATAATTCTGTGGCCATAATAGAGGGACAAAGAGAGGTCTTGTGTACTCCGCCATTCTTCCTTCCCTTCCGATCGTTGGAATTCTCAAGCTTTCGAGCCGAGATGGACAAACGATTTCTCAGATTGAAGTCGTGGCAGGAAAAAGCGCGGGCATGAATCCGCTTTTTGAAACTTGTTATCAGGAATTAAAAACCTATCTCGAGGGGAACAAAACGGAACTCGATCTTCCACTAGATATGGAAGACCTCACTCCATTTCAGCTGAAAGTGATGAAAGAGATGAGGAAAATTCCCTACGGAGAAGTGAGGAGCTACGGCGAACTGGCCAAGGCGATAAAGTCAAAAGCTTTCCAAGCGATCGGCAATGCCTGTGGAAAAAATCCTTTCATGCTCATTTATCCGTGTCACCGAGTGGTGGGAAAAAAGGGCCCTGGAGGTTTTGCTCACGGGCAAAAGATGAAAGCTGAACTTTTAAAACTTGAAGGCGCTAAACTTTCCTAGCGCTCATTCGAGAATCTTAATCGTGCCCGCTTTCCCATCGAGCCTTACGCGCATTCCCGTCTTGATTGTTTTAATTAATCCAGGGACACTCACGACCGCCGGAATCCCCATCTCACGAGCGACAATCGCTGAGTGAGAAAGAAGACTTCCCCTTTCGACGAGAAGCCCGGAGATCGACGGATAAAGCGGCACCCATCCTGGGTCCGTTCGGGCGGTCACAAGAATCTCACCATTGAGTTCAAGGTTATCTGTGGGATCGATCACCACTTTCACAATTCCCTCAACGATCCCCGGAGAACAAGGAAGACCCTTGAGGTCATACTCATTGGTCGCGACGTTGACGACTTCTTCGTTTTGAAAAATATTTTTCCAGTAAACCGCCCCTCGGGTGACGATCCGCGAACTAGGTTCTTCTGAGAATGATTCGTATTCTTTTTTCCGAAGGTCGATCAAAGCATTCAGATTAAACGAGGGAAGGGCCCCGTTATATATGCCGAAGACTTCTTCGATCGTCAGCCAGAAAATATCGCGCGGTTCTTTAATCGCCCCGATGAAAGCAAGATCCTCACCGATGGAGCGAAAAATTGTCCGCGCGACACCGTAAATACGAGTCCGAGCGAAGCGAGTGTTTTCGCGATTTTTGACCGCTTTCCTGGCGTGTTTTAAAACCCAGTTGTAAATGATCCTCCGAAAAGTGGACAGTTCGTTTCCGACGGTTCTTTCTGCGACAGCACGTCTTTCTTTTTCTTTACTATCGTCTTCCGTTGGTAAACTTGCTGCTTTTAAATAGTTTTTTAAACACACAAAAAGATACGAGGGGTCAGTCACCAGATCAATTTCTTCGAGTTTCATTTCACTCATACAACGGAAACCGTATTTCTCAATGTAGTTCTCGAGCTCTTGGTAAAACGCGATAAACTCTGACTGCTTCACAGCTTCCATTCCGTCTTTAGCATCACAAGATAAAATAATCTCTTTGAGCCCCGAGTGCTTCTCGGCGTGATGCGCGAGTTTGATCATCGCTTTGGTTGGTTCAGCACTTTCAAGCCCCCCTTCCGCGGCGAGGAGATCATTCTGAAGACTCGAGTGTTCAACACTAAACCACTTAAGTGTTAGTTTTCGAAGGAGCCCAAAATGAACCATGCAGAGGAAGTCATTGATGATGGGAGCTTTCCATCTTCCGAGCATGTTGCGCTCAACTTCCATGTAAACATTAACGAGCTCGTCTCCGCGCATGCGGGTCAGAGGCATGGACTTATACTTGTCGTAATCCTTATGAAAAGTTTCAAGAAAGTCTTCCACCACACTTTGGATGATGAAGTGATACTTGAGGAAGTGAAATCCAGTAACTGCAGTTCTCATTTTCCCACGGAACGTTCCCCAGGACGGATGAGACTTCGTTCTTTCTTCAATTTCTGCTGACAGTCCTTCGGATACACCCATCATGGTTTCCATGAATTCCTTATTCGACTTAAATCCTGGAAGGACTCCCACAAGCTTGTACCAATTAAAGAGATTGTAAAAAACGCGACCGTTGATTGATCCAAGCATGAACGACAGATACGAATCCATGTCTTTAATGATCTCATTGGGAAGGCCCAAGACTTCGCAGAATTGAACGTAAACCCCTTTGTAATTCCTGAGCGCAAAGCTAAAGGAGAGGGGAAGAGTTAAGCCTCCGTAACTTTCGACGATGTTCGAGTTGTCCCAGAGATTGATGTAGCCCTGGAGATCTTGATCGATTGTCGTGACGGGTCTTGTTTGAAGTAACCACACTTTTCCTTTAGCTATCGCCCATTCAATGTCCTGCGGACGGCGGTAATCAGAGTGGATTTTTTTTCCAAGATCAAAAAGAGATTTTAGTTCCTGAGGATTAAGTGAGGAAGCATTCGCCAGTTCAGAATGAACGCTGACAGTTGCGCAGTGACCGTTCGGACCTTTATTGAGCATTTGTTCTTTCGGAACGATATCTTCTTGAGTGACTTTACCATCGGAGGAATCTAACCAAAATGAATCAGCGTTAAGAACTCCTGAAACGAGTCCCTCGCCCACTCCGTAGACCGAAGAGACGACATATTTGTCGAGTTTTTTACCGATGGGGTCACAGGTGAACATCACTCCTGATTTTTCAGGATCAATCATGTGCTGAAAAACGACGGCGACACTAATTTTTAAGACATCGAGTTCGTTTTCTTTTCGATAAGAAAGGCCCCGTTCAGAGAAGGCACTCGCCCAGCACCCCTTAAGGGATGTAACGATCTGATCTTTTCCTGAGACGTAAAGAAAGCTTGAAAGCTGGCCCGCAAAAGAGTGAGCACTTCCGTCTTCGTCAGCTGCAGATGATCTCACAGAGATCATGGTGTCCTGACCAAGAATTCTCATTCCTTGGTCAATCAACTTATCAATTTCAGAAGGCAGATCAGTGCCCATGATGAGTTTGGTGATGACTTCCTCAGCTTCTTTCCCGGAGGCTTTCCCGATGAGATAGTCTTCCATGATTGAAACGATTTTTCCCCGCAAGCTCGTGGCATCAAGAAAACTCTCAAAATGCCTCTTTCCGAGAACGACCCATTCCGGGACGGGAAATCCACTCTGAGTCATGAGGAATAGATTATAGCCTTTTCCTCCGGACTCATTTTTAGCAAAGAAGTTCGTGGACGATTTCGTGACTAGCATCAGTTTCTCCAGAGGATGATAAAGAGAACAATAAAGTGAAGGCCCATGAAGACCGTCGAAAGAGTCCGAAAGAATTTCGCGGGAAATTTCTTCTCATTGAAAACCATGGGGAGAACCCCAAGAACATAGAGAGTCGCAATCACAAGGAGCCAGCGTACATGAAAAAGCTGGCGAAGCTGAAAAAGGAAAATCAGAGAAAGGAGAACCTGCGAGGCACTCAGAAGGTAGGCCCCTTTCAGGGTGAAAATCTTTGAGTAGCTAGGAACATTATTTCTTTCCTCATTTGCGGAGAACGTCTTACGAGCAAATTCAAATAGATTAAAAATAAACCAATGCGAAAGGAGGAACACAGGAATCGCCGGCGACTGAAAAGTCATCATGCCAAGGTTGGCGGAAACAAGGGCGAGTCCAAGGAGTGTCACGACGATCGTGTGAGACATGGCATAGGTCGTGAGTTTTGGGCGGAGCCAGTCGCCGATGAAAAATTCCTCATACATCAGAAGGGAATAAAAAATCGCAGTAATGTAAAGAAGAGCGGTTAACCATCCGAGGGTAAAAGAGAGGGTAATTTCTAAAAATACAAATAGAAGAATCGTTTTTTTGACCTCGGAAACAGAGATGAGACCTCGGGCCAGAGGTCTAGTGGGATTGATCTCTAAATCTATTTCATAATCTTTAATTTCATCAAAGAGT
>CANETG010000062.1 GCA_947440875.1 Bacteriovoracaceae bacterium | reverse complement strand
TCTCGTCCTTTTTACGCCGACGGAATTAAAACTGCCGATGATCAATGTCCTTATGAAGGGACGATGTCTGCACCTCCTGAAAAAATGGAGAAAACTCTCAAAGCATTAGACGCGCGAGCTCAAAATCGTTTTTGCCGCCTCGGGTTCATGTTCATCAAGCGAGAATTTGCTTTAGAGGAAATATCTAAAATAATGCTCTGTGACCTCCGGCGCCGGAGGTGAAAAGTGAAAAATACTAACTCTTTTGATTTAAGTGATGGTCTTGATTAATTTGTCTCCAGTAAGTTCTCGCAATGAACTTACAACATTTGACAGATAAATCTTTACTCCAAGACACGAAAATACTCCCAACATCCGAGCGTGAGTTCACTGTGAAAGTGTTACATCATCTGAGAGAGATTGATCGGAGAAAATTATTTTCTGATCAGGGGTACAGAAGTCTCTATGATTATTGTGTCAGAGAATTAAAGTACACAGAGGCCGCTGCCCACAGAAGAATCGCGGCATCAAGATTGTTAACGGAATTACCTTTCTTAGAAAAAAAGATTGAAAACGGAAGTTTAAATCTCACGAACCTAGCAAGTCTTACTCAATTTTTTCGCCAAGAAAATATTGTTGGTATTAAAGAAAAAGAGATCACTCTCAAAAGAGTTGAAGGACTCTCGACCCGGGAATGTGAACTTCGGCTTCTCGAGATGAGCACTAAACCACCTGAGATCAGGAAAGAAGCGATATGGGTCACTGAAGATGTGATCCTGCAATTGAAAGAGTATAGGGATCTTAAAGGGTCAACTGAAAGCCTTGCCGATGTTGTTGCTGAAACTGTGACCAGTGCTCTCAGTGAACTTCAAAAGTCGAAGTTTAAGCTTGTCGATAGGCCGAGAATCTCTCGATTTTCAAATTCCAGAACTCCATCCGCGGGTGTCAAACGCGAGGTTTACCAAAGAGACCAAAATTGCGTCAAATGCGGCGGGAAGTTTAGTCTCCAATACGATCACAAACTTCCGTATTCCCTCGGCGGAAAAGCCACGGCAGATAATATCAGGCTCCTGTGTTTTAATTGTAATCAAAGGGAAAGAATCAGGCAGCGGCTTTGAATTCTTGTTTTTTCTGAGCTTCGAGAAAAGTTTTAATGGCATCAGCATCATCTACAAAAAAGAATCGGTGAGCGCCTTCTTTGGTGAACAGCTGAAGACTCGCGAAAGTCTGATTAGATTCCGAAATGCGAACGGAGAGGATTTCTGAATACGGAATATTTTTTGAAAGGCCCAAAAATCTAATTTCCATATGTGATTCTAAAAACGTCACCTGGTGTTTTACGTCGTAAGTAATAAAGGCCGTGATCATGGAAATAAGGCAACCGGCGAGGAAGAAAATCGCCGTACTTCCAAAACTTTCATGAATTTTTGTCAGGACATAGCCCTGAATCCCGAACATCAAAGCGATGAAAGGGACAACTTTGACCATGTGGTCGAGGTGTTTTTCGCGGGTCAGGGTAAAAGGGGTGGTCTTACTCATGACCTCTTATCGGAAAGCTTGAAAAAGACCTGAGTTTCTACCGGTAGCGTTTGTTTTTAATAGTTTCCGAAATTTTATGGGCGTCATCGACGTTGTACAGCCAAATATTTTTCCCCTCGTCCGTCGTAAGTTTTACGTGAGAAAAAGAAAATCGAGTTTTCACCACCTCGACTTTCTCTATGTCTCGGAAGAGGATTTCGTCCTGGTAGGGAAAAGGAGTGAGCTTCAGTTCGATGTGATTGTCGTGAAGGGTGGCAATGTAGCAGTGATCGTGAATAAGAAATGCGGCCGCGATCAAAATGATTCCTATCCCCAGGAAAATAGAGATGTCGTGGGCCAAGGCAGGAGAGAAATAACGGGAATAGCACCAAGTTTGGGCCCCATAAGCGACCAAAAGAAGGGGGGCAAGGCGGCCCATATAGATGGCATGATCCTCTCTTGTTATTTTCATTTCTCTCTCCTCAATTAGCACATTGCGTGGTAGGGCCATCATAAGGATTCTTGAGGCGGCGAGCAACTCAATGAGTGTTCTCGTCAGGTATAATAATCTCATAGTCACTTTTCCCTCTCAGTATTAAAATAAGCCATTAATTTTTATCACCCAGGAGTTCCCAGTGGAGACTAAAAGAGTCGATTCATTCAAGACACGCCGTCAGCTTAAAGTCGGGAATAAGACCTACGATTATTTTTCTTTGAAAGCGGCCGAAGGCGCGGGCGTGGGGGACATCACGAATCTTCCGTACTCGCTTAAAGTGCTGATGGAAAACCTTCTCCGGAATGAAGATGGGTTCACTGTTTTCACCGACGACATTAAAGCGATGGGTGAGTGGACGAAGAATAAAAAATCTACTCGCGAGATTAACTACTATCCGGCGCGCGTTCTGATGCAGGATTTTACCGGAGTCCCGGCCGTCGTCGATTTAGCGGCGATGAGAGATGCGATGAAATCCGTTGGCGGAAATCCGCAGAAGATTAATCCTCTGGTTCCTGTGGATCTCGTGATTGATCACTCGGTGATTGTGGATTATTCAGCGGATGAAAATGCTTTCACTAAAAATATGGCGCTTGAGTACGAACGAAATGGGGAGCGCTACAAGTTTCTTAAGTGGGGCCAAAAAGCGTTTAAAAATTTCCGCGTGGTTCCTCCCGGGACAGGAATTTGCCATCAGGTGAACGTGGAGTATCTGGCGCAGACGGTGTGGACCAAAGAAGAAAACGGAACGACCCTCGCTTACTGCGATACCTGCGTGGGAACTGATTCCCATACGACCATGGTCAACGGACTCTCGGTCCTCGGTTGGGGTGTCGGGGGAATTGAAGCAGAAGCCGCGATGCTCGGACAGGCGGTCACGATGCTCATCCCTGAAGTCGTGGGACTGAAGCTCAAAGGAAAAATCAAAGAAGGTGTGACAGCAACCGACGTGGTTCTCACGGTCACTCAGATGCTTCGGAAAAAAGGGGTCGTGGATAAGTTCGTCGAGTTCTACGGACCAGGGCTCAAGGATCTGACTCTTGCTGATCGCGCGACGATAGCCAACATGGCGCCCGAGTACGGAGCGACTTGTGGGTTCTTCCCGGTCGATGAAAAAACCATTGAGTACCTGAGATTTACGGGTCGCGATGAAGACCGCGTTCAGCTCGTGGAGGCTTACGCCAAAGAGCAGGGTTTCTGGAGAGATGATTCGCGGGATCCCATTTTTACTGACACGCTTGAGCTTGATCTCTCGGAAGTTGTGCCGTCTCTGGCGGGACCAAAACGCCCGCAAGATAAAGTCGCCCTCACTGATATCGCTCAGGGCTTCATGAAAGACCTCGTCTCAGAGACTGGTTTTAAAGTCCACTCTGATGACGTCCATAAAACTCAAGCCATTGATAACCACAATTTCACGATCACTCACGGTGACGTGATGATTGCGGCGATTACATCGTGTACCAATACGTCGAATCCTTCGGTTCTCATTGCTGCGGGACTCGTGGCCAAGAAAGCAAACGCTCTTGGACTTAAAACAAAACCATGGGTAAAAACATCGCTCGCTCCGGGATCGAAAGTGGTGACGGATTATCTTGAAGCAGCGGGACTGCAGCCGGAACTCAATAAACTGGGATTCAATCTCGTGGGCTATGGATGCACCACTTGTATCGGGAACTCTGGGCCACTGAAGACAGAGTTTTCGAAAGCAATTAAGGATGGAAATTTAACCGCTTCAGCGGTTCTTTCCGGCAATAGAAATTTCGAAGGGCGAGTTTCTCCGGACGTGAAAGCAAACTATTTAGCAAGTCCACCACTGGTCGTGGCGTACGCTCTGGCCGGAAACGTCAAACTTGATCTCACCAAAGATCCCATCGGCAAGGGAGCGAGCGGAAAAGATGTTTACCTCAAAGACATCTGGCCTTCGTCGCAAGAAATTCAAGAAGCGATGATGAAGATCACTCCGGCGATGTTTAAGTCTCGTTACTCGGATGTGTTTAAAGGCGATGAGTTCTGGCAAAAAGTTTCTGTGCCAGAAGGCGAAACTTTCGCCTGGGATTCGAGTTCAACCTACATCAATAATCCGCCCTACTTTAAGGGCATGAAAAAAGATCCGGAAGCCGTCAAAGATATCACGGGAGCAAGTGTTCTTGGACTTTTCGGTGATTCGATCACCACCGATCACATCTCTCCAGCGGGATCATTTAAACCGGAAACTCCTGCGGGAGCGTATCTCGTGAGCCGCGGAGTCAAACCTTCTGACTTTAACCAGTACGGCGCTCGTCGTGGCCACGATGAGGTCATGACTCGCGGAACGTTTGCCAATATTCGTTTGAAAAATGAAATGGTCAAATCGGGCAAGGAAGGTGGGTACACCACTTACATTCCGGATGGATCAGAAACGACCATGTATGATGCTTCTCATAAGTATCAGGCCAAAGGCATTCAGCTCGTCGTGTTTGCTGGGAAAGAATACGGCACAGGATCTTCCCGGGACTGGGCCGCAAAGGGAACACGTCTTCTTGGGATCAAGGCCGTGATCACTGAAAGCTTCGAGCGAATTCACCGATCAAATCTGATTGGGATGGGTGTGATTCCGCTTCAGTTCACTAGTGGTGCGACTAGAAAGTCACTTAATCTTGATGGCTCTGAAACTGTTTCCATCATGGGTCTTACCGACATGAAGCCGAAAGCAAAATTGATGGCAGAAATTACCAGAGGAAATGGAGAGAAAATATCGGTCGAGCTTCAATCGCGAATCGACACCGCCAATGAGCTTGAGTACTACAAGAACTCCGGCATTCTTCACTACGTGCTCAGAAAGTTAAATGCGTAAGTGTTTTGAGGGCCACTCTTTTGTCAGAGTGGTCATCCTTCGGAAGGTCTTTTTTTATGATCTCTGCCTTGATCACTTTCACATTTAAATGGTGCGGAAGGATTATCGGGTGATGCATGAGCGTGCGATGATTTTTTCGACCCAAAGGTGAAAGATGGAAAAGTTAAAAAATAAAAGAGTTCTCATCACTGGGGCTTCTTCGGGAATTGGAAAAGCAGCCGCGATTCTTCTGGGTCAGCAAGGTGTTGAGCTCTTTTTACTGGCCAGACGCGAAGAGAAGCTTCTTGAAGTGAAAAGATTGATCGGTGACAAAACGAAAGTCGAAATCCTTGTGGCAGACGTGAACGATAAAAATATTTCTGAGAAGTTGGCATCGTTTACCAGTGAGAAAGTCGACATCCTGATTAACAACGCAGGTCTGGCCTTGGGCCGAGACAAAGTTGATCATAGCCTCTGGGAAGACATGGAAGGAATGATCCAAACCAATATCACGGCGAATTTCAGAATCGCTCACACGATCGTTCCATGGATGCTTAAGGCTGGCGGCGGAGATATTATTAATCTCTGCTCGATAGCGGGTCATCACACTTATCCGGGTGGCGCGATTTACTGCGCCACTAAACACGCTGTTCTTGCCTTCACGCGAGCGCTCCGAGAAGAAACGGCGGGTAAAAACTTACGAGTCATGCAAATTTCCCCCGGGATGGTGGATACGGATTTTAGCACCGTGAGGTTTAAAGGAAATTCCGAGCTCGCGGATTCTGTCTATCAAGGGATGGAGCCCCTTCTGGCCGAAGACATCGCTGAGATGATGCTTTTTATGCTCAGTCGACCTCGGCACGTCGTGATTGATGAAATCATCACCATGCCCTCGGCCCAGGGATCTCCCACCACGGTGGTGAGAAAATGATAAAATCTCTTGAGGCGATTTGTGTTTCTTCTTTTGAGACGGCCAGGCATCAAATTCGATTTGATGATGAGAGCGGACTCATCCTTGAAGTCGGTGAGTTAGGAATTCAAAATCCGGATCATACTTTCGGAGATGACTGTCTTCTTTTTGCGGGCATGGGTGACGTTCACATTCACGCGCGCGAAGACGTGAGTGGACAAAATACGTATAAAGAAGATTTTATCACTGCTCATGAAGCGATGAGGAATGGGGGCGTTTGCCACGCCGGTGATATGCCGAATAATCCCATTCCTCCAGTGGATAAAAAATCCTATGAAGATAAAGTCATCCTGGGTGAAAAGGCCCGCGGCCAGCTGTGGTTTTACGCCGGGATTGGTCCGGGGACTAATCCCTTGCCCTATTCCGTTCCGTACAAAGTTTACATGGGGCCTTCGATCGGGGATTTATTTTTTCGTGATTTGCCCACGCTCGATGATGCTCTTCAACGTTACAAAAATCAGTGGGTGAGTTTTCATTGTGAAGATCCGGAGGTCCTTGAAGACTTTCAAGGTGAGAAGCATCACCACGAGCGCCGTCCCGTGAAAGCGGAAGCCGTCGCCACACGGGACGCGATTTGTCTCATTGAAAAATACGCGCTCAAAGGAAAGCTCTGCCATTACTCAAGTCATGAGGGTTTGGAGCTTGTGAGACAGGCAAGACTTCGGGGAGTGGATGTATCGCTCGAGGTCACACCTCAGCATCTTTATTTCGCCATTGATGAGCTTCCCGAGAATCTCTATAAACCGCTGCAAATGAATCCTCCGATTCGTCACTCGCTTGATCGCCAGACCCTGATGGAGGCACTCAAAAACGGAGAGATTCAGTACCTCGCGACCGATCACGCCCCTCATACAAAAGAAGAAAAAGAGCAGGGTCATTCGGGTCTCACGGGTCTTGATACCTACGGACCCTTTGTGTGTTGGCTATTGGCCCAAGGCCTGTCCCCCTCAATCATCGCAAAAGTATCCTCCGAGAACCCCGGCGACTTCTTTAACCATTTCCTCCCGTCATGGAAGAAAATCTCCCCCGTCTACAACAAGATGGGCCACGGCGTGGGCTACCTGCGCCCAGGTTTCCGCGCTAACTTCACGATCCTCAATCTTAAAAAACCAATTCTCATTGAAGAAAAAAATCTTCGCACGAAGGTTGGTCACAGTCCTTTCACGGGCCACACCTTTCCGGGAAGTGTGGAGGCCATCTTCCTCGGAGGAAAAAAGGCATGAAAATGAGTGGGTTCATTTTTCTTTCTCTTATTGTTGGACTCGTTGGACTCATCGCTTGGATGAGCTATCCCTGGAGTCTCGGAGCAAGTCAAAGGGTTGGTGAATTGAAAGTGGTTGAGCCCAAGGTGAGTGCCCAGTTCCTCGAGGAGAGCCCTTCGACGATAAAAATTCTCACTTGGAATCTTGGTTTTCTTTATGGCCGTGGCTCCGAAGGTCCCGGCTATCTGCCGCGGACGAAGGAATTTTACGAGGAGCGCCTCCAGGGACTTGTGACTCAAATCCTCGATTGGAATCCGGACATTATTTTATTTCAAGAAATCGATTTTGATTCCGCCAGATCTGCTGGAATCAATCAGGCCGAGTACGTCGCAGTCCATGCGGGGTATCCCTTCGTGGCGGAAGCTGTGAGCTGGGACGCTCACTACATCCCTTTTCCTTACTGGCCTTTGTCACGCAATTTTGGTCGGATGAAATCCGGTGGAGCTATCCTCTCACGCTACCCGATGAAATCTCATGACATCAACATTCTGGGCAAACCCGCTTCGAATCCTTGGTGGTACAATCTTTTTTATCTGCACCGCTATCAACAATTTGTCTCCATCGACATCGGTGGCAAAGATTACAGTTTCGTGAATCTTCACCTCGAAGCTTTTGATAAAGTCGATCGCTCGGGCCAAGTCAAAAAATTGGCCGAACTAACGGCCTCGGGGAAAATCGATTTCGCTGCGGGTGATTTCAATATGGTTCCGGATGTGAGTGCAAAAAAAAGAAACTACTCTGAGAGCGAAGACGATTACGAAGGAGATCTTTCTTTTGGAATCATGACTCAAGCGGGGATGGACGAAGTGATTCCCGAGGAAATTTACGGAAAAGATGAAGCACGATTTTTCACCTTCCCGGCGTGGGCACCGAACCGAAGGCTCGATTACATTTTCTTTAAGAAGGGTCTTAAAATGATGAGGGCCGAAGTTTTACCCTCGGCCCTCTCAGATCATTTGCCACTTCGAGCAAGTTTTCAATTATCAGGTCCGAATTTTAATCCATATCAACAATGAGTTTTTGGCCCGGGTAGATCTTCCTCTTCGTCAGAGAATTGAGCTTCATGATTTCTTCGACCGTAGAGTTGAGGTCTTTAGATACTTTCACCAAATGATCACCGTACTTGACGGTGTAGATTCCCTTCTGTGAATCCGGAAGAACAATCTTTTGTCCGACGACAATTTTGTTTCTGCGGATGTTATTCATCTGCTTCAATTCACCCAAGTCTTTTCCGAAAATTCGCGCCAGTTCTCTGAGTTTATCGCCCGAGCGGACTTTATAAACGACTGGATTCTTCGTCGCTTTGAGTTTAGTTAAGGATGAAAATTTCACACTGACTTCATCTTGATTAAGTGCCAAGCGCTGGCCCACTCTGAGCCCAGACTTCCATGATCTCAGGCGATTGATCGAGGCGAGCTGCCGGGGAGTCTTTCTGTATTTCTTTGAAATGGAAGACAGTGTCTCGCCCCGTTTTACAGTGTGGAAAGAGGGAGTCAGAGGAGCTGGTTTTGGGTTATTGAGCAGGTCTGTTGCGTGCTCCACAGCGGCGGTCCGTCTTACCATCTGCTTTCTTGATTCGGGTCGGTTGTGAGCGGCGACGTGATCGTCATTTTCCACTCCAATCAGGCGGTAAGTATATTTCGATTTCGGAACGCGCAGGTAGTAAGATCCAGCGAGGTGCTTCGGTGTGCGGTTCGTACGAAGCTCTGGATTGAGTTTCTTAAGGAGCCCAACATCGATGTCGATTTTACTCGCAATGACGGTCAGAGGAAGATTTTTTTTGATCGCGCGCAGTTCTGTGCGATCGAAGAGACGATTCTGTTTTTTGGGCAGTGTGAAACCGTATTTATCAGCGTTATTTACGATGTGCATCGCCGCGAGAACTTTGGGAACGTAGTTGATAGTTTCTGAAGGAAGCTGTTTCCGTTTGGAAAGGACATAGAAATCCCGAGTCCCGTGCTTTAAAATTCTTCGAATGATTCCGTACTCACCAGCGTTGTAGGCGGCCAGGGCCAGTTCCCAGCTGGAAAAGATGTTGTGAAGATCTTTAAAGTACATCGCTGCCGCTCGTGAAGCCTTGAAAAGATCCTGGCGTTCATCGAGTTCCTTTGTGATCGCTAGTCCGTATCTTTTTCCTGTCCCGGGAATGAATTGCCACGGACCAACGGCGGCCGCATGCGAGCGCGCACCGAGGTAGTAGCCTGATTCAATCAGACCGACGAAATAGAGTTCTTTGGGAAGTCCGTGCTGAACGAAGACCTCTTCAATAATGTGTCGGTATTCTTCGCCGTTATTGAGGAATCTTTGAAACCGAGCACGGTCTTTTTGGGTAAAATATTCAACCCAAAATTGCATGCGTTTGGTTTTTTTCTGCGCCAAAAAATGACGAGCATAGGGAACCTGTTCTTCCGAGGAAGGGGCCAAATCTTCATCAATATCTTTGGCACCAACGGCTTGCTTGATCGCTACGTCATCGGCGGTGGCATCGGCCAGGACATGGGTATTTTCAGGACTCGTCTGACCGAAATGATCTGCTTTGATCGGCACATCTTTTTCAAACACATCGTCGATGCTTTCGTCTTCAGCAGCAGAACTCATCCCTCTTTGGAGAGTTTGATTTCCTCGGTTGAGGGAGCATCCTGACATGAGTAAGGCGCAGACACTTAAGGCCGACAAAAAGACGAATTTCTTCATGAAATTAAACCCTCTATGGTTTGAACATCGTGTTCTTAGGTAGAATCATTGTATCAAGGCACTCGTGCATTGCAAGATTTGTTAACAGGAAAAATCATCCATTATTTCCTGAGTTTTCTGTTATAGTTTTCCTCATGAACGAGGACCTCAAAAAAAGTGCAACCATCATTGGCTGGCGCGAGTGGGTCGGTCTTCCCGACCTCGGACTTTTTGCCATCAAAGCCAAGGTCGATACCGGAGCGAAGACTTCGAGCCTTCATGCCTTTGATATTCGAGTCGAAAAAAAAGAAGGCAAAAAGCCCTACGTCTACTTCAAAGTCCATCCCGTCCAGAGTGATCTTTCGTTAGTCGTGAGCTGCAAAGCTCTCCTGGTGGATCAAAGAATTGTTTCTGATTCCGGAGGCCATAAAGAAGAGAGATACGTCATTCGTGCTTGGCTTCAACTAGGGACCCATAAAAAAAGAGTGGATTTGACATTGAGTAACAGAGAGTCGATGAAGTATCGGATGCTCATCGGGCGCTCGGCGCTCAAGCAATTTTACATCGATCCGTCCCAGTCTTATCTCACCGGAAAAAGTACGAGACAGAAAAAGTTTTTGAGAGAACTTAAACTTAATCTGCTGGATAAAGTTTCGAAAAAGCCGCTCCAATCTTAGCGGCGAGAATAAAATCGTTTTCCAGAAGATTATTATTATTGTGCGTCCAGATTTCGACGTCACAGTGTCCCCACCCCAGAAATAATTCGGGATGATGTTTTTCTTCTTCTGCAATTTGACTCACAATACTGGCAAACTCGAAGGCCCGCTTCCAGTTTTTAAACTTAAAATCGCGGCGCAAGCGAGAGTCATTATCTTTTAAAAACCAATCCGGAAGTGACTCGAGATTTTTCTTTTTTTCTTCGAGTGGAATAGGCGGCACGTAGCTATGGCAGGGAATGCATTTTTTATCTTTTAGATCCATCATCAGTCTCCTAGACTAAAGTAAGTATCCGACAATCATGAGGTGGTGTAAATGAGAGGCCTAAGTCTAATCCAAGCTGTTTTCTTGATCGTTCAATTTGGTTGTGCTCACCAGGTTCGGATCGTTGCCCCTACGGTAGATCGTCCGAAAGTGGCGCACGAGGCGAGCTCTCGGGATGTGATGGTCACCAGTCAAGGGGGGGCAACCACTCGCGCCGCTTTGAGTATTTTGAGTCAGGGCGGAAATATCATCGATGCGTTTGTTGCCGCCTCTTTAACGATATCGGTCGAGCGTCCTCACTCAACTGGTCTTGGGGGAGGAGGTTTCCTTCTTTATTTCGAAAAACAAAACAATCAGGTCTACGCCTTTGATTTCCGAGAAGTGGCCCCACTTCGCGCCAGATCCAATATGTACCTTGATAAAAAAGGGGAGACTCAGACTCTTCTGTCTCAAGACGGCGCTCTTGCTGTGGCGACACCGGGACTTGTGCGCGGACTTTTTCATATTCATCAACGTTTCGGAAAACTTCCTTGGAAAGATTGTACTGGGCCCGCGGTGAAAGTTGCCCGTGATGGCTTCCCGCTCTATCCTCAACTCCAAGAAGCGCTGATCGATCGAAAAGACGTTCTCTGGGATGACCCCGAAATGCGACGTACATTTTTCACGAAAGGGGGATCGGTTCCCCTTCTCGGAACGATCATCTATCAGGAAAATCTCGCTAAAACTTTGGAAAAAATTGGTCGCCAAGGGGACAGCGCTTTTTACGAAGGTGAAGTGGCCTCTGCGATCATTAAAACCATCCGCGATCACCGCGGCATCATGACTCACAAAGATCTCCGTGAGTACCGAATGGTGGAGAGAAAACCCGTCACTGGAAATTACAAGGGACTTAAATTATTCTCCATGCCGCCACCGAGTTCCGGGGGAATTCACGTCATTCAAATTCTCAAGATGCTTGAGCCCTACAATTTAAAAGAAATGAAACCTCAATCCGTCGAAGCGGTTCATCTCACGGCGAATGCGATGCAAAGAGCGTTCCTTGACCGCGCGATGTATTTGGGGGATCCGGATTTTAATAAAATTCCCACTGATGATTTAGTCAACGAGAACTACATCCAAGCGATGTCTTCCCAAATCAATTCAAGTGCTGCCATCAAAGCGGGTGACCTTCGT
>CANETG010000061.1 GCA_947440875.1 Bacteriovoracaceae bacterium | reverse complement strand
CGTCCTTATAGTCCCGTTAATGATCCGACTGCCATGGCACTCTTTGCAGAACTCCCGAGCTTAACTAGTCCTACTCGGACGGCCCAAATAGCTTCATCTGCCCCCGATGCTGCGAGCGCTGTGAAAATAGAACCAGCTATTGCTCAATCAAGTTCTGATTCTAATACTAATGCCGGTGAAAATGTCACTAACGATACCACTAACAATAATGTCACTGAGACGAGTAGAGGTAATAACTCTGCTAACGCTCCAGCGCCTTTTACTTTACCTCCTTTGCCTCAACCATCAGACAGCGAAGCGAAACGTTTGCTTCGGGCATCTTTGGGTGGTGAAGCTCAAGCGGAAACAATCGAGAATCTTGTTTCAAACCTCGACGACACCGAAGTCTCAGAATTGTCTCGATTAAGAGCAGAATTAGCCCAGAGGAAAGAGCGAGAGATCGTAGATCTCACGACTCGGTCCGAGGAGTTAACTCAAAACATCAGACGGCTCGAGCAAAACCAATCTCGTCTTAAACAAGCGGAATCAATCCGCCGAACCGAACCAGCAGCCGTGGATCGTAGGCCGGCCTCAACTTCAGGATTAGATACTCCTTCACCTCTAAGCGGACTTTCTTCAGCACGGAGTGCAAGGCAAGAGCAAACTTCTGTTGACCGTGCGGATGTAAGTGCTGCTTTGCTTGCTCCGAGTTCTGGAACTGCTGGCGCAGCAAGTGTTGTACCAGCGCGAGCAGGAAGCACAGCTGGAGTTTCTCGGAATGGCGGAGTCGTCGTATCGAGATACGGACCGGCCTCGAGTGGCGGGCCTGTGACTCTCGATATTTCGGCAGGGGCAGCAAGAAACGGTGAAGTCCCACCTGAAGAAGTAAACGGAAATATCCTCCGCTACTTAGAGCAAAACTCACTCGACCTCAGAACGCTCATTCAGATTAGAGAATCAGGAATGGTTTTCCGGTACCGCGTGAATGAACGGGGACAAGTGGCAGAAAAAGAGATGCTCGTAGTGTATGACAATCTTGCGCCAGACATTCGCAGGCTCATCGATCAAAAAATTCTCAGTTCCAGAGCGACTCCTGATGAGATCCAGCGAATCAGTAATGAGATCCGAACTCAAAAACGGACCTACTCATACGACACTCTGAGGGCGATCATCGTCGGTTCAACAAACAGATAGTCTTTTCAAGTCGTCTTAGCGCTTTAAGGTCCAATTGATCTTTTGGGAAAGGAATCCCAAGCCTTTTCTTACGAAAAAGACGACTCCGAACATAGCAAAAAATCCAAACAGTATATCCTGGTAGAAATTAAACCCCGTCGGTCCGTCGCTAGCAAAGGACGAGCAGCTTCCTAAGAATCCGGCCGCCACTTTTTCATTCGGGTAGAGATAAACGACGCCGTCGATGTCGTCCTGAGAAATGTACTTCGGAATATCGACCCATTCGTGGGGTGAGTAGGTCATGACCGAGGCCGGATCCTTACTGTGGTAGAGACCCACGCCGTGACCAATTTCATGAGTCATGGTGCCGATGAAACTATTTTTGTTGTAGCTCCCTGTGTAGACGGCTTCGTTCATCAGCACACGAGCTGATCCATTGCCCCTGTCATGTTGAGTTGCCCCGAGGATTTGGAGGCTGGGTAAAGTCCCACAGCCGACGATGATCTCATTTTTGGGAATCCTCGGATCGGTGAGTGTCGCTGAAGATTTTCCTCCGTACTTAAGCTTGAGTCTCGATTCCGGAACATCATTCCAAAACTCAATGGCGTATCTGATCCCCTCAACGATCTCCGCGTCTGAAACCCCATTGGCAATACAACCCTCCGCCGACACCTTGACTTGTGCATTCGTCGCATCGTGGAGTTTGTAGGCAGGGTTCAAAAGAACGAAGGCGTGAGACATGTTCGAGAAAAGAATCAATGGGAGAATTATTTTTTTCATAGGAATCAACCTCTTTAGAAATAGAGTATCGTGCCAAAGTTAAACGTATAGTTTCGGTTTTCACTCGAAAGCGGACGGAATGTGTAGAGTTCAAATCGCAGTCCGACGTCCTGAACCCATGGTCCTGGTAGTTGAAGATCAAATCTATAATCTGCCCCGAGATTAAATGTGCTCGAGTATGAATTCACTGTCCCATCCGGTCGCCTGGCCTGGTCTGTCCCACCCCCGTTAGGAATTTCAACGGTCCCACCTTCACCGCTCGTTCTTTTGATAAAGTTTCCGATACCAAAACGAAAGGCCAGGCTGTCTGAGAGAGAACTAATCCAAATGAAATCCCAGTTTAAAAAGATGGTGTGAACCTTTTGCTTCCCGAAGTCATCGTTGGCGGTCTGGTTTGTGTGGATGTAACCCAATTGGGGAGAGAATCCAAAACCAGAATCAAAAAGATTGAAGTTGTACCCCGCGCTTATAGTGGGAGAGAAAGGTTTATCTTCCACTTTTCCTTTCTGATTCTGGGTATCTTTTAAGGCCCTGTTGAAGCCTAAAAAGAGGTGCGGGCGAGCGAATGCTGAAGACGCAGTAAACGTACCTATGGCCATAATCAAAAGATAGCGCAGCAACATTTCGAGACTCTTTCGTTAAATGTAATGAAATCCTAGAGACAGACAAAAAAGTGTCTAAAATTTAGACAGTCCTCATTGCGTTGGCTCGGGCTTGTGATCAATCCTATGGTATCGACTTTGCTAGTTCAACACCTTTGAAGATCGAAACCAAAGGAAAATTTCTCAAGATTTACCAAGTCGATGAACTGAATTATCGCTTAGGTTTCAGCTACGCTCGGAAGTTGAACGCTCAGTAGACCATCTTTTTCATACAAAAATTAGAATCGCCGGACTTCATGAAATCTCCGGACTATTTGAAGCAAAGCTGCTCAAAAGATTGGGTAAGAGAAGGGTCGGGAAGTTTACCTGATTTTTTGAGAGAGTTAAGATACCTCACTGAAGGACTAGGAATGCTGGTCCTTCGGTAGTAGCTAAGACGATTCGACACTCTTTCAGAGTTTGATAGTTGGCAATAGTTCTTGATCGCCGGGGCTACCTTTTTCCAGTTACCTGATAGGCGATAAGAGATTTCAAAAGTCTCGTCCCAGTAACCGCTCACGTAATCTCTGATACTGGGTTTCCTCCTGAGCTCCCATCGACCCTCTGAGCTCCTGGCGAGGTACGGTCGATCGCCGTGACAAAAATTCTTATAAAACTTGAGACCTTGATAGTTGGATTCAAGATCCGCGTAACTCAAAATTCCGCTCGCAAGATATCCATGGATCCCCCTCTCGTCGAGGATTCCCCACTGGATAGATTTTTTCAAGGCCTCTTCAGGCGTATGATTCTTTTGCAACTCACGATAATAAACTTGATAATACTGCATCCCGGTCGAGGCAAAGTGACTCAGTTTATCAGTCCCAAAATAATAACCGTTCACTTGAATACTGGGAGCCAGTCCGAACCAGGGAATATAAAATCGGTACGGCTCTCGGTAGATACTTCTGTCCACGTAGTTTAGATCGCGGGGGAAAATTTCATCCTCGCTCAAAATGGAAAAGAGATAATTTTCGACGGGATTGTCATGCACGAGTCGAGAAGAAAATCTTTTGGCAATTTTCTTCGTGATCGCGTAGCAATCCTTTTCTCGATGATCCGAAATCTCACTCAAGGCCTCTTGAATATTTTCAGAAAAATAGCGATTGATGTATTTTGATGAGTCATCCAACTCTTGCTTCCAAACCAAATAATTATCTGTTTCCAAGGCGTGGCCCTGGGAAACGAAAAGGTAAAAAAAGATGAAGATTATTCTTCTCACTTCTCAATCCTACAAAAGAAGGTCTCGTCTTAGACAGGGAAAAATTCTGTCTCAAGCTAACCCCATGCCTACTAATCATTTGAAAAAAGAAGGCTTCGATGTTAGTTTGGGAGTCGCCAAAGATCTAAAGGATGCGCTCACTTAAATAGGCTGTGTAGCTAAAAAAGACGATGGATATTGAGTTCGTTGACCAATTTATTACTGCCACCATTCATGTGCTGAAAGTTCAGGCAAACGTTGAGGCTTCAGCAGGAAAAATTGCTCTTAAAAAAATGGGGGTCATCAATTCGGGTGATATTTCAGGAATCATCGGAGTCGTCTCCGATTCTTTGAATGGATCTGTGATTATTAGTTTTCCTGAAGACACATTCCTCGCCATCATGTCCAACATGTTGGGAGAGGTGTATACGTCTCTGAATGAGGATATCGTTGACGGTGCTGGTGAGCTCACGAATATTATTTTTGGTCAGGCGAAGATCACTCTGAATGAAAAAGGGTATGGCATCCGTGCTGCGATCCCATCCGTCGTCAAAGGGAAAAATCACGAACTTCTTTCACAAACGAAGGGCCCAGTTGTGGTCGTTCCGTTTGAATCAAGTGCGGGCCCATTCGTCGTCGAAATTTGTATAGAATAATAGGGTTTACGCTGGGAAGGAGACTTGCTCCACTTTTAGAATCCTGCTTTCAATCTAAAAACGAAAAAAATCTACTGAACTCGTACTTCGAAGTTATTGATCTAAGTAACTTCCGGGTTTGACGCCGAATCTCACAGTTCAGTATAATCACGCTATGAAAAAGATCATTCTTTCAGGTAGTACTGTCACCGGTGACCTCACTCTCGGAAACTACATCGGGGCGATGAATAATTGGAAAAAGCTCCAGGAAGATTATAACTGTTTTTATTTCCTTGCTGATCTTCACGCTCTGACCGTCCAGCAAGATCCCAAGACTCTCAAAGAAAGAACGTATTCCTTTCTTGCTCAGTATCTTGCCCTCGGTCTAGACCCACAAAAAAATACGATTTTCGTTCAGTCTCACATTCCTGAGCACGCTGAACTGGCGTGGATTCTGACTTGCCTCACCCCCATCGGATATTTAAATCGGATGACTCAGTTTAAGGAAAAATCAGAAAAGAATGTGAAAAACATCAACGCTGGTCTCTACACCTATCCCATTCTCATGGCAGCGGACATTCTTCTTTATCAAACTGATCTCGTTCCTGTTGGCGAAGACCAGAGACAGCATCTAGAGCTTTGTCGTGACATCGTTGGCTTCTGGCAGAATCGTTACGGAGAAGGAGTCTTTAAGATGCCTGACGCTCACATCAGTAAAATGGGTGCAAGAATCATGTCTCTCCAAGACCCTGATAAAAAAATGTCCAAATCTGATGAAAATGAAAAAAATTATGTGCTGGTGATCGATGATCCCAAAAAGATTGAGAAGAAAATAAAGTCTGCGACAACTGACTCGGGGACTGAGATTACTTTTGACGCTGAAAATAAAGCAGGACTTTCAAATCTGATGACGATCTACTCCGTTCTTTCTGGCAAAACGATTTCGGAGATCGAAGCTCTCTACGTAGGTAAGATGTACGGTCACCTCAAAGTGGATCTCGCCCAAATCGTTATCGAGACTTTGGGTCCAGTCCGCGAGAAGTACCTCGAACTGATGAAGAACCACGACTATTTAGATGAAGTCATGAAATCAGGAGCAGACAGAGCGAGAGTAAGGGCCAGCGCAACCTTGAAGAGTGTCTACGATGCGACGGGACTCGTTGCGCGCCGTTAGCGGCGTAGGCGATTGACTTCAAAGATGTATTCTTTGGCTAGTTCACGGATCATCTTCCAATCTTCGTTCTTGATAGCATCTTTGGGAGTGAGCTGGCTTCCGGCCCCCAAACAGAACGTACCGATATCAAAATAATCGCGAATATCATCCAGACCAATTCCGCCGGATGCCATCACTTTAAGCTCAGGAAAAGGTCCCTTGAGATTTTTAAGATAAGAAATTCCACCGAGAGTGTTCACAGGAAAAATTTTAATCACGTCACACTTAAGGTTCATCGCCTTCATTATTTCTGTTGGACTCATGACCCCTGGAATGAATGGAATCTCAGATTCACGTGCAAAAGTAACTGCCTCTTCATTGAGCCCTGGAGAGACCAGGAATTTTGCTCCTGCATCCTGTGCTTTCTGTGCCATTTCTTTATTCAGAACTGTCCCCGCCCCAATGATGAGATCTTTATCAGTGGATAAGCGTTTGATTACCTTGAATGCAGAATCATTCATGAGAGTCACTTCGAGGACATTGAGACCGCCTTCAGCGAGTGACTTCGCCAGAGAATAGAGTTTTTCTTCATCCGTTTCACGGATGACGGGAATGACATATTGAGAAGTAAATTTATCCATGACACTCATCTTGAAATTCCTCGGTAGCCCTGAGTAAGAATACTTTCAATTTCATTTGGCCTTAAGAGCGCCATATCGCCCTTGATTCCATATTTCATCGCACCGGCGAGGGCACCCCATTCGGCGGCTTTGGTGATGTCTTTATCCGTGAGCCAAGAAGCGAGAAATCCGGCCGCCATCGAGTCACCAATTCCAATTCGGTCAATGAGATGAATTCGGTGCTGCTGTGAAGAGAAGGTCGTAGTACTCGTCACAACTTTGATTCCAAATGTCGTTTCATCAGCATTTCTCTCAGTGAGAACGATCATCTCCAAGGGATATTTTTCGAACACAAACTTCAGTGAAACATCTTTCCCAAAAAAAAGTTCAAGATCACTCATCGAACAGAAAAGAACGTTAATGAAAGGGAACAAATCTTTCTGCCGGCGAACAGATTCTTCAGTCGTCCAAAGGTGCTTCCGATAATTAAAGTCATAGCTCACTGGAATTTTTAGTGAGCGCGCCGTCTCCATGGCTTTCTTCACTTCAAGAGTCATCGATTCCGAAAGACCAGCTGCTACTCCCGAAGTATGAAACAGCTGGGAACCGCTCAGTATTTTTTTCCAATCAAAGGGAAATGAACTCTGATCCGCGAGTGAACTCGCAAATCTTCCTAAGACCACATCCGGCCTCGGGGACGCACCAGACTCCATCAGATACCAGCCCGGTCTTCCATTGGCGATTGTCGGGACATGCGAAATATCAATTCCCAAAGAAACGATTCTTTCGCGCATGAGTTCCCCGGTTCTGCCACCAGGAAGACAAGATACCCATTCCGTCTCCACACCTAGACTGTGTAAGTTCGCTGCGATATTGAGTTCAGTTCCTCCGAGATAGAAATCCATCCTATCTGCCAGAGGGAAACGCTCTCCTCTTTCAGTCGATAAACGGAAAAGAGCTTCACCGAAGGTTAGAACTTTCATTGCATTTACCAGTTATACATCGAGCCATCTTCCAATCTGTTCACCGGGAGGAACGCTCTTTTGTATGGATATTTAGCGGCCAGTTTTTCATCGATATCAATTCCGTGTCCAGGTTCCTCACCGGGAATCAAATATCCATTATTGAAATTGTACGAATGAGGGAAGACTGCGTCTGTCTCTGGCGTGTGCCTCATGTATTCTTGAATCCCAAAATTGGGAATGGAGATATCAAACGCCAAAGCACAACCCATGCTTACGGGAGAAAGATCTGTCGCCCCATGACAGCCTGTTCTCACGTTGTAGAGATCGGCCAGAGAAGCAATTCTTCTCAAATGGGTGATCCCGCCTGCGTGAACAACTGTCGCGCGGATATAATCGATCAGTTGTTCCTGAATGAGAGTCCGACAATCATGAATCGAGTTGAAAACTTCACCGACAGCAATCGGAGTCGTCGTATGCTGGCGGAGAAGTCGGAAACTTTCTGGGTTATCTGCGACCACCGCATCCTCCAACCAAAACAGACGGTAGGGCTCGAGACTTTTTCCAAGGCGAGCAGCTTCAATCGGTGTGAGGCGATGATGAACATCATGAAGAAGGTGAGGAGTCATGCCGACTCTTTCACGGGCGCGCTCAAAAAGTTTAGGAAGGGAGTCGAGGTATTTTTCCGTCGACCACATATTCTCCGTCGGAAGATCTGCATCGGCCGGCTCGTAATACATTTTGTCGCCGGAAACTCCGTAAGTGGATTTCATTCCTGGCACACCAGTTTGAAGACGAATCGCTTTATAGCCCATTCCTATATAGCGATCAAGTTCGCCTAGAGTTTCTTCGACTGTCGTTCCATTGGCGTGACCGTAAACCATCACCCCTTCACGACATCTTCCGCCGAGAAGTTGGTAAAGCGGGAGTCCAGCGACTTTTGCTTTGATATCCCAAAGTGCCATGTCGACGGCGGCAATCGCGGTCATAGTGACTGGACCCCGTCTCCAGTAAGCTCCGCGATACAAATATTGCCAAATGTCTTCAATCTGATGGGGATCTCTCCCAATGAGACATGGAATTACATGATCTTGGAGGTAAGAGACGACAGCTAATTCTCTGCCGTTCAGTGTAGCATCACCAATTCCGTAAACACCTTCATCAGTGATCAGTTTTAGTGTGACGAAATTTCTTCCGGGGCACGTGACAATGACCTTGCCTTCAATGATCTTCATGGCAAATCCCTTTAATAGATAAGTGACAAAAACAATCTAATCGTGGTCAAATTCTAGCATCGTAATCACAAGGCCTGCAACGAATGATCTCCACACTTCTTCACCCTGATCGCCTCTTTCCCTCTGACGCAAAGACTCGAGAAATCGCGAGGGAACTCTATTCCTTTGTTAAAAATGCGCCCATTATTAGTCCCCATGGACACACTGATCCGTCATGGTTTTCAGAAAATAAAAGTTTCGGAGATCCGGTTTCTCTTCTCATTACTCCCGACCACTATGTTTTGCGCATGCTCTATAGCCAGGGAATTTCTTTAGACGAGATGGGTGTCGCTCCTAAAAATAGCGAAAGTCTAACTGACAAAAGAAAAATCTGGAAAAAGTTTGCGGAAAATTTTTACCTCTTTCGTGGCACTCCCAGTGACCTTTGGCTGAAGCATGTTTTTCATGAAGTGTTCGGCATTGATCGTCCCTTCAGTATGGATAACTCGGATTTTTATTTCGACGAGATGTCGAGGAAGCTTCAGAGCGAGGATTTTCTTCCCCGTGCGATGTTTGAAAAATTTCACATCGAAGTTCTCGCCACTACAGATGCGGCGACAGATGATCTTTCTCACCATTTGCGCATCAAAAATGGCTGGGGCAAACGGGTCATACCTACGTATCGTCCCGACGGTGTGATTGATCCCGAGCACGAAGATTTTCAAAAAAATCTTCAATTATTTGCGCAACTGACGGGAGAGGACGTATTTTCTTGGAGAGGATATCTTTCGGCCCATAGGAACCGTCGTGCATTTTTCAAATCCATGGGTGCCACGGCGACGGATCATGGTCACCCGACAGCGCGAACGTTAAAGCTCTCGGAATCAGATGGAGAGAAAATATTTTCGCGGATTACATCGGGAAATTTTTCTCCGGTGGATGCTGAAACATTTCGAGCGCACATGCTTTGGAAGCTTGCCGAAATGTCTGAAGATGACCATCTAGTCATGCAGCTTCATCCTGGTTCATTCCGTAATCATAATCCTCACTTGTTTGAAAAATTTGGGAGAGACAAGGGTGCGGATATTCCTGGGATCATTGAATTCACTCACTCCCTGAAACCACTCCTAGACTCTTTTGGTAATTCACAAAATTTTCGGATGATCCTTTTCACCTTGGATGAAACAAATTACGCCCGCGAGCTTGCTCCTTTGGCCGGACATTACCCAGCCTTGAGGCTTGGACCTGCTTGGTGGTTCCATGATTCTCCCGAGGGAATGATTCGGCAAAGAAAACAGACCATAGAGACCGCAGGGTTTTATAATCAAACTGGGTTTATCGATGATACTCGCGCCTTCTTTTCCATTCCGGCCCGTCATGACGTCGCCAGACGCATTGATGCGCGAATTCTTTCGGAGCTTGTGAGCGAGCACAGAATCTCAAAGGACGAAGCCGCAGAAACTATCCAAGATCTGAGTGGCAGGATTGCCAAAGAATCTTTCCGTTTATGAATACCATCCTTCATCTTGGACTAGGAAGATTTCACCGAGGTCATCAAGCCGTTTATTATCAGCACTCTGGTGCTTGGAAAGTGATCTCCTCATCCATGAGATCGGCGGTCGAGAAGCATAAACTCAAAGATGTTCATCTTCGGTATCCAGTCTTAGAACTTTCCCACGAAGGCGAAAAGCTCACTTGGGTCGACTGCATTGAAGAAGCACTTTCTCTTTCGGAAGATCTTCCAAGACTTCTTCAGCATTTCTTGTCCCCCGAAATTAAAATCATCACACTCACCATCACTGAAAAAGGTTACTGTTTAAATTCTCAAGGAGAATTGGATTTCAATCATCCCCAGATCCTGCACGACCTCCGGAATCTCGACGATCCCCACTCCGCTATCGGTCTTCTTTCTCTCGGTCTTTCGAAACGGAAAGAAACCGTCACCGTTATCAGCTGCGATAATCTCAGAGAGAATGGAAAAAAACTTGAAGCGGCTTTATTGTCCTTCAATGAGAAAACGGGAAGATCTCTTCCGCCGGCAACTTTTCCAAGTACGATGGTAGACAGGATTGTCCCAGCACTTCTCCCTGAGAAAATAAAAGAGCTTGAAAAGAGTCATCAGCTCTCCAATTCCGAACTCATTGCCACGGAGAGATTCAGTCAGTGGGTCATCGAAGATAATTTTTTTTCTGAGAGACCAGATTGGCAAGAAGTGGGAGTCCAATTCGTTTCAGATGTTCGTCCCTATGAAGAAATGAAACTGCGACTTCTCAATGCCTCTCATTCTTATCTCGCGTATGCGGGTCTCAATCGCGGTTATACTTTTGTCCATGAAGCCATTCAGGATCCGGGACTTCTTGATAATATCGGCCAGTTAATGAAAGAAGAAGTTGTTCCCTTACTGACTCTTCCGTCTGGATTTAATGTTGCTAAGTACATCGATGACCTTATCTTCCGTTTTAGAAATGATAAGCTTCCACACCAATTAAGACAGATTGCGATGGACGGCTCGCAGAAAATGCCTGGGAGAATTTTCTCCTCGATCGAAGCGGCAAGAAGATCAAACCGGGCCCATGTTGTCCTCCTGAAAGTTGCGGATGAGTGGATGAATTTTCTTTGGAATTCTCGCGATGGTCGCATCGATGATCCGAAGGCAACAGAACTTCTTTCCGGAATCGGAGTAGGGATAGATGCTTGGAAAAAGAACCTCTACAAGGAATTTGGACTTTGAAATTATCAATTTTATTTTTCCTTTTCCTTTTCCTTTTCCTTTCCTCACAGCTTCACGCCGCGAACTGTGCCGCGGATTTGAAATCCTTCCGAGGTCTTTTTGGTGATGATAATTTTCCGCTCGTTTGGAATGAAACGACGGCCGATGACGGGAAGCCTCTCGTTGTGAAAATCAGAGAAGAAAATAGTAAGCTTTTTTTGCAGTTCGTGAAAACCAAAGAAGGTTTGTGGGCCGAAGGGACCGCCGACATCTGTAAGGATGAAGAAATCATCGCGATGATCTCAAAGGATCAGATTAAACTTGGTAAAGCTGCGAACTGGGTCCTCAAAATGAGCATGAGTGGGGGAGCGAAGTTCAAGCTCAAGCTTATCAAAAAAAATGTGCTTAAAATTTCAACGACAGGTTGGAGTGGAGAGTTTTCTCCTGAGACTAAGAACTAGAGAAGGAATCGACTTCTTTCTTCTGCCGAAGGCAGACGACACGAATCTTTTTTTCCAAAAATCTTATAGCGATTTTCTGCTACTAAATCATAGCCCTTGTTGAGCAATCCCTCGGGAAGGATTCCGACAACTGAAGCGAAGCCCCAGACTCCACCCAGTTTTTTCAGGACCGCGAAGACGGCCTTCGACTTTCGAAATGTTTGTCCGTCGATTTGAACAACCACAGAGTCCAGATCTCTCACATGTTCGGCAGGAAGATTGGTCTGTGCATGCTCACTTTGCAAGGGAGAGAAGTGAAACTTCTGATCCCGATCGATTTTCATGATGAAATCGATGAATCCGTTACATAAACCGCAGACACCATCAAAATAAATAACGTTCATCTGTT
>CANETG010000060.1 GCA_947440875.1 Bacteriovoracaceae bacterium | reverse complement strand
CCATACTTGCTTTGGCAATTTTACGGTCCATGACAATTCCATTCTCAAACTGCTGGCGAAGAGCTTCAAAGAGTCCGAGCTTGGCCTGAATTCTCTGAACGGGAGCAACCTTTGTAAGGTTATCGAGAATCTCGCGGATCGTTTCAGAGCGGGTTGAGGCTTTATATGAAGTTTTTAAAAAACCAGACTGAACAAGAGCAGCTTCGTTAATCGTATTTCCAGTCAAAACCCATGAACGAGCAAATGCTGGTGAGATGAGAGCAGAGAGCATGCTCATACCGCCGGCCGCAGGCACGAGTCCGTAGTGGCAGTGATTAAAACTGATATCAGCTCCTGAAAGAGCAATTCGAATATCAGCACCAAGAGCAAATTCAGAACCAAGAGTTTCAGTTCCAGCACCGAGATCCATCACGACAGTTTGCGGAAGCTGCATGAGTGAGAAAATAATTTTCTGAAGTTTCGTATTAATTTTATCAAGAGCGTTGGCCGACAATCCCGAGAGGGATCCCAACTCAAGTCCGGTGGAGAATATCTGCGATGATGAATCAAAGAGAATAGTGTTGATCTCTACGCGTGAAGTGCACCATGCGAGTAGACTCTCGAGTTCAAAGAGCATCTCGAGGCGGAAGGCATTGTTCCAATCCGGACGATTGAGAGTGACGAATAAAGTTCTCGTCGATTTCTCGAGCCGGGTAGAAAGCGTAGTGTAATTAAACAATGTCTGCATGAACCTTCCCTGGTTTATAACTGGCATTTTGTTTTTCCACTTAATCCTTAAGCAGAAAACCTTCTCCTGATCATTTTTTCAAATTTTGGGATGCTTTGCAAAGCAGAAAATAAAGTGGACAAAAATGCTAGAAGACGTCGTTCTTAAAAAGTCTTTCCTCGGAGGTTTGATCGGTCTCTACTTCAAAACTAATTCTGCCTACCTCGCGGCCGTCGGAGGTCTCGACGACGACTCTCCAATCGCCAAGAGTGTAGAATTGCTTAGTCCCGAAGCCTCGGAAGCCCTCGTCTCTGCCGCCCAAGATGGACAGGGGAATTGAGTCCTCGAGGCGCCAGCCGACTTTGGGATCATCGTGGTACCAACGTAGATAAACTTTATCGTGGAATTTTGATGGGGAAAAAATAGACACCAGAACGGTGACCCTATCTCCTGGTCGGGCGATAAAATCCTGAGATCCACTTTGCCAGACCTTGTACCAGGGGCGAAGGTGCTTACCGATGAATTGCCCGTCTGTCTTTTCGACATCGTAGTAAACGCCGATTTTTTTAACTGCCACTGGGACGGGCGGAATAAGCGAAAGATAATACCCAATAAGAAACAACAGATGAATGGCGACTGCGGGGTAGAGCACTTGTTTTTCAAGAATCGGAGATCTTTCTCCCTTAAAATTGACCTTTCCTATGAGAGTGAAAATCGCCACTGACGATAGAATTCCCAACCAAAATGGAAGCCAACCAACATGGCCCATCAGAATGGGATAAAAAAACGAGCAGTAAGAAAGAACGCAAATCGCGTAAAGGATGACCCTGACAGGAAGCCCGAGTTTCTGGAACTGGGGAAACTCGTTGGCACACATAAGCCCTGCGATAAGGAGGATGAAGAGAATCCCCGTGATCGCAGAAGCTGAGGTGTAGTAAAAAATTGTATACACAGACAGAAGAGACCCGAAAAGAAAGTGAACGATGAGGTCGTGATACTCCCAGAATTTGGCCGCTTTTTCAGAAAGAGTCAGAGTGCCCATGCGAATTTTGATCTCGCACACCAGGAGTGTGCCGAGAATCATCAGATAGAGGGCCTGCTGAATAAGATTAAACAGATCATCGACTCTTCCTAGGGTCAGAAGGTCGAAGATGAACCCGCCGAAGAAGACGGATGCGGAGACGGTGACTTCGTGCTTTTTATAGTAGGCAAGGAAGCGCGCGCGTTTCGGAACCGGAGGGGGAAGCTCCATACTAGAATTCATTTTCTGACCTCTAGTGACCCTCGAGGAAACGTTCCGCTTTCATCGCTGCCTGACAACCAGAACCCGCGGCAGTGATTGCCTGACGGTAATAGGAATCTTGAACATCACCGCAGGCGAATACTCCGGCGATGTTAGTTTCAGGACCATTTTTTGTCGTGATGAACCCACTCTCGTCGCAATCGATCTGACCCTTGAGGAAAGTCGTATTGGGTGTGTGTCCGATGGCGTAGAAAAGACCATCGGTTTGGCGCTCTTCTTTTTTTCCTGTCTTCAGGTTCTCGACCACGATCCCAGAAACACCACTTTCGTTAGACTTAATTTCTGTGACAACAGTGTCCCAGAGGAATTCGATCTTTTCATTTTTCATCGCCCGCTCTTGCATAGGCTTGGAAGCGCGGAGGGTATCTTTTCTGTGAATGATATAAACTTTCTTTGCAAATTTTGTGATGAAAGTTGCGTCTTCCATCGCCGTATCGCCGCCACCAACGACGTGGACGATTTTGTCGCGGTAAAAGAATCCGTCACACGTCGCACATGTCGAAACACCACGGCCCGTGAGTTCTTTTTCATTCGGAAGACCCAGCCATTTTGCTGAAGCTCCTGTCGAAATAATAACGGCTTCAGTTGTAAAAGTTTGACCCGTTGAAGTTGTCACGGTAAAGGGCCGCTTCTTGAGATCAACATCGGTGCACATCACGGGCATGAATTCAGCACCGAAACGAGCGGCCTGTTTTTTCATCGTACCCATGAGTTCCGGGCCCATCACACCATGCTCAAAGCCAGGAAAATTTTCCACTTCGGTTGTGAGTGTGAGCTGTCCGCCAGGTTCGTGACCTTCCATGACGATAGGTTTTAAATCCGCGCGAGCTGCATAGATGGCAGCGGTGAGCCCCGCAGGTCCCGTTCCAATGATGATGACTTTACGCTTATCCATTATTGTTTTATTTCCGGAATTTCAGAGACACCGAGGCGTTTTTTAATCACGGCCGGACGATCGTCCATGTCCGTGTTCATCTCGTAAAAAGCTTTGACCGAAAGAAGTTCCTTCGGCTCTTTTGCTTTTCCAGTCATCACGAATTCTTCACCCGTGAGTGAACAAGTGTAGTTGTAAGTAATTTTCTCGCGTCTGTGACGTTTCATGAAAGGGATCCTTTGTGTGTTGTTAGTTATAGAATTTTCGGCATGCTTTATCAAGGAGTTACTCGGAAGACTGGTCCTATGACTAACCAGATAAATTGAGTGTTTTCATGCCGTTGTTTCGATGTCACAATATTTTAAAGACTTAACCAAAACGGGAGTTCTCTTTTTGATCAAGGCCCTCCTCAGTGCTTTCCTGCTGCTTATTGTCGGAAGCGCCCACGCTTTGAACGAGGCCCGTCTCCTCAGTCTTTCTCAATCCGGTCAAACGATCCTCTTTAATCTCGGTATTCATGATGGAGTCAGAGAAGGCGATTACGCTGTCATCGTGAAAGAAATTCGTTCTCTTGAAACTCGTGATTTAAGAATCGTCCCGGTCGCCAAGGCGAGAAATATAAAAATTAATCCCGATTCATCAGTTTGGATTATCTACAAGGCCTACGACGCTGAACTTCTCGTGAAGGGTCAGTCTTTTCTGATTCTTTCGGAAACAGAAATACTTCGGGGTCGCCGGGACCCGAGACTCGGAAGAATCACCGTTGTTGGACCCAAAGGAAAACGATCTGAAACGGTCACAAACGTCATGACCGATGATAGGGGTCGCCTCGGAAAACTTAAAGATAAGTATGACGTTCAAGAAGTGACTCACGATCAAACCCCACTTTATGGTGATGAGGGAGAACTCATCGACGTCGAAGACTGGGAAGAAGTGAGGGAGAAAAAATACCGAACCGCTCTCTATAAAAGCCCAAATAGCCTTGAGCACAGAAGACAATTGAGGCTCGCGACTTTTGAGAAACTCGTAACGGGCTATCTACGGAAAGTGAATGATCCTGATTTTAGTTATGACCGCTTTTATGATGAACAAATGAAAAGTGAGTTCCAAGGGACATTTCGTAAGAATTCGAATTTCGAAACGGAATACAAAAGCTTCCTTCGTGATCAATCTCAGAGAGTTTCTGAGGAGTCAAAACTCTTCCGGAAGATTTTGGAAAACGGCGGCACCTGGTCCGAAGATTATTCTGATGAAGAGCTAAGAGATACTTTGACGAATGTTTCTGTCCTGCAGGAAATAGACCGCAGGGCGTATGTGGTAGCAAGACCCAATCGGCACAACCTCTCTGTTGATTACGGTTTTTTTCTCAATAATACACAGACAAAATCGGATGAGCAGGCGGGAAGTCGCACGAGCTATGAACTTGGGTACGAGTTCATCCCGTTTGTGAAGCATCCCACTCTGGAACGCTTTACTCTTTTTACTCACGGAAGACTTTCGAGCAACGCCTTCGAAGCAAGAAATTCCAATGCCCTCATGTCTGAGAAATCGATTTCCGCTGGTGCAAGATGGTATCCGCTCTATTCTCCCTATGCCGTAGAAGCACCCGTCGTTTTCATGGGAGTGTACGGACGAACAGGATACGCGAGTGTGAGAAGTCCGACTTTTGGTGATCGGGCCAATTACACCGTTCTCTCTGTCGGCGGTCTCCAACTAGGTCTCAGGTACAATCTTAGAAGCGGTCTTGGTTTACGGATTGTGGGAAGCATGGAAACATTACAATTAGAAAGATATGAGTTCGATCGATTTGGCTCACGGCTTCCGGAACGGAAGAATTTATTTGAAGCGCGGACTGGAATGGCGCTGGTGTACGCATTTTAAGGAAGAAAGATGAAACTGCTTTTTGTTCTTCTCGCTCTCGGATTATCTCTCCCTGCGTTTTCTCTCGAAGTGGATGAAAAGCTTACCGTGAGAATACTCAAAACATCTGAGACACGAAAGACACTCATGGTGAATCGTGGAACTGAGGATGGATTGGTCGAGGGCGACCACGCAAGATTTCTTGTGACCGCGGGGATCGTCGCTCGCGCCGTCTGCATTAAAGTCGCCCCGACGCGCTCCGTTTGGTCGGTTTACCGTTTAGTGAATGCGGACTTTCTCATCAATGATTCTGTGATGACGATCAAGATCACTCCTCCGGTAAAAATTACCAAGGACGAATCACAAGCACTTGTCCAAGACGATACTCCGACAAAACTCCCAGTGGATCCACAAGCGCTGGGTATTCCTCTGGCCGAAGGGGCGCAGGACATTGCGGGTGACGCTGGCATGTTGAACGAAAATACCTCTGACGGAGATCTCCGGGGATTAGAGGACGTCACTATTGTCGAAAGAAATTTTGAATTGTTCTCATTCCTCAATATTTCGGGTCTCTCAGCACTGACCAAGGCCGATGTGGGTGACAAGAAGTTTTCTAACAGTCAGTCTTCGCATCACATTGGTTTCGGGGGAGAGTTGTACTCTCGTCGTGAGCGTGAATGGTACTCTCGGTTCACTCTCTTAGGTGGGATTAGTTTCATGCGAACAAATGCTCAGTCGTACAATGGATACTCTGCCACCAATGACATCACTGAGTTTTCTGTCGGTACCAATTGGCACCCGGGTAAAATGCCAAGTGCGACTTACCAGTTTATTCCCTACGTTCACTTGTCACTGAACGTCGGGTCTGTCCGCTCGAGTGTGAGTTCGGGTCTCAATCGCCCTACTGATCCTAATCGTTTGGCGAATGGATCAACGAGCGGGGTCTCCGTCGGATTCGGTTATAAGTTTTACACGAAAGAAGGCTGGGGAGCGCGAGCGATTATTGATTACTACGCTCGCAGTGAAAAATTCCGGCGGGATGAGGACGACAATAGTTTTAATCGGACTGTCGCGGGGCCAAGATTCATGATGGGGATTTCGTATCGGTGGTAGTGGGAAAATATCGGCTTCTGGGCCACGGTACTTTTAATCGCGCCGGTGAATTTATTCCGACGAGTTCCTATCTTCAGGGTGAGTTGATCTACTCATCAAATTAGGAATAGATTTGGATGATGGTGAGCGTTTCGAAGCCGTGTGGGAAAAAGATTAAACCTCCACCGCCACTCTGGAGGTTTACATTGAAAAAAGACTTTTCACTTCGGCCGCCGGAATTCCCATAATCATCTGCGGATTTTCTTCTAAGATCGATAATCTCCTCATAATGAGATCATCATACGTCGCTACTTTTTCCGTCTCGATAATTTTCTTCATCAATTGAAGCGTCATCGCAGGCTTCTTACCAAAAGTGGGCACGATTGAGTGTTGGCGGAGCGGTTCCATTGTTGCATTCGGATTATAGATCTTCCCCACGCGCGGAACGATTTCGCGTGAAAGTTCCTGGACCATCCTACGGAAGGTTGTATATTTACCACCAAGGATGACGTAGCTAAAAGCGTTGGGGCGAAATATTTTGTGAAAGCGGCTCACTTTACCAAGGGATTCGTTAGAGCCTTCTTCTCGCACGAGAGGTCTCACTGCTGCGTAGGTCGAGATGATTGTTTTGTCTGAGATGTCCGCACTCGGAAAATATTCTTTCAAAATACCGAGGAGATATTTCACTTCTTTATCCGTCGCCTTGATATCAAAAATTTCTTGATCCACTGGAGTTTCGGTCGTTCCAACCAGGATGGCGTCACGTTGAGGGATAACGAAAACAACTCGACCATCTTTTGTGGTAAGGACGACTGATCCACTCGTTTTGATCGTGCCTGGTTTTAGCCAAAGATGGATTCCTTTTGAGGGAACCAATTTGGGCGTCCAGGGAATTCCGAGTTTCGGTAGAAGCTTGTCGGTGAATGGGCCCGTCGTATAGACGATCATTTTTCCGCGAACATTCGACATTTCTCCCGTCAATCGATTCTTGTAGCTTACGACATGTTCATCTACTTTAGTGACCTCGTGATACGAGAGGGCGTCTATCCCAGGCTCAAGGAGAGCGTCGTACAAGCACTCGAGAGTAAGTTTGGCATCATCAACGACGCCGTCAAAATATTTTCCGGCACCCTGGAGTCCTTTCGGAGATAAAGAGGGAACTTCACTCAGAGTTTTTTCTTTATTGAGGACTGAGTATGGTTTGTTGTGAAAATGAGAAAGGAAATCGTAGATAAATAAACCGACCCCCATCATCCACGGGCGATACTTGGAGAAGTCGTAGAGTGGGACGTAGAACTCACGCTCAAAACAAACATGCGGGGCGAGTTTTAACCAAAGATTTTTTTCTTCGAGTGCTTCTTGAACGAGAGCAAAATCAAAATTTTCTAAATATCTCACACCACCGTGAAGCATCTTGGAAGATCCTTGGAAGGTTTGCGATGAGAAGTCACCTTTCTCAATCAGTAAAGAAGTCACTCCGTTGAGAGCTAGATCGCGAAGAAGACCACATCCATTGATCCCTCCTCCGACAATAACGACGTCGTATTCTTTCATAGCTTGTTCACCCAAACTAAGTTCCCGGTGCAGGATAGGCGATATTTATGACCCGCTCCTCCGTACTCTGAAGGAATTGGCGTCAGTTGATAATTGAGACCAACGATGGCGTTGGAGTGAGCTTTCACAGCGTGAGCGCGAAGCTTTTGAGCAAGTTCTTGATAGTAACGAGGAACTTCTTCGCTAGATTCATCTTCCACCAGATCGCCCGGAACTGTCCGGTGCTCACTAGCGACTCCGAGGTAACGGATGACCTGGTATCCCTGGAGAGTAGGTGTGGCACTAATAATGACTTGAGAGATTTCGAGCTTCGGATGATCAAAATGAAAGTTGTGACTCTGATTCTGATGAAGACTATGTTTGGAAGACAGCCCGGCTTCCGGGGCTTCATGATGTTTCGGGGGATGAATCTCGTCTGAGAGACCCATCTGAATATCGATCGCAAAGCGACGCAATTTGTGAGTGAGAAGAATCGCTGCAAACTCCGAAATTCTTGGGATGAGAAGATGCCCGCGAGTGAGGCGCTTTCTTGTTTCTTCTTCAGTATCGCTGAGGAGTTGAAGCTCTTTTAAAAGAATAATGATGTCGCTGACGTCTTCAATAAATTTTACGTTCCGAACCAGTACTGAAAACGAAGGATTCCCTTCTGCACCCATGCCGCTGAAACTCGACTCTTCAGCGAATCGTTTAATCTCTTCGAAAGTTTCTGGTTGTTTATAAACTGCTTCGGGATTAGAAACGGGCGTGGGAGTTCGCTCGATGGGAGAGTCAAAAGACAGACTCCTCGTGGATTCCGGGTCTGTCTCACCGAAAAGCGTTTCTTCCACAAGATCGTCAATGGGTTTGTCTTCTCCAAAAAGTGAAGTCTCGTTTGAAGAAGTTTCATCAAATGATGTTGAGTCTTTTGGCTTTTCTTCCATTTCATCGGGAAAAGTGAAACTCGACTCTTCTTTATTTTCTTCTAATGATGATGACGAGAATTCTTCAGTTGTTCCGAAATCGAGGCCTCCTGTTTCAGAGGCTTCAGAATCCTCGGAAGGGGGAGTTTCTTCGAGAGTGAAGTCAGTAAAGGCCGTTGAGTCAAGATGCTCAAATTCACCGAGATCTTCGATGCTCGTTAAATCACCAGTTTTCTTTTTATCCGTCATCTATCTAAGCTCCGTGACAGGACTTAAACTTTTTACCCGAACCACAAGGGCAAGGATCGTTGCGTCCTACCTTAAGTGTAGCACGGATCACTTTTTTCTCTTCATTCATCTGTTGGGCCGCCTGAGCTTCTTGATGCGCTTTGAGTTGTGCTTCAAGAGCAGCTTCTTGCTCCTGGTGAATCGCATCGATTTCCGCCTGGGTCATGAGTCGGATATGAGACATCCGTTCCACAACGGCACGCTTAATGGCGAATTTCATTCCTTCATAGATTGTATAGGCCTCGCGTTTGTATTCAACGAGTGGATCCTTCCCTCCGTGAGAACGTAGATTGATCCCTTCTTTCAAATGATCCATGGCCAGGAGATGATCTTTCCAAAATTGATCGAAGGTTGCTAGCAGGACCTCACGGTAAGTGAGTTTGACTTGTTCAGGATCGAGGCCCGCAAATTTGTGAATGATTGATTCATTACCTGCTGCCTTAAAGTAGGCGACCATGTCTCCCTGATGTTTGGCAGAAGCATCTTCCGGGGAGAAGCCAGCATCGGTATTAAAAAATGGACGAAGCTGAGTATTAATCTCGTCCCAATTAAAGTCTCGAACTGACGGATTCTTTTTTTCAGGTTGGAATTGTTCGGCGAGATTGAATGCGACTTCTTCAATGAAGTCGGTGACCAGTTCATGGTTGGCCTCGTCGTTGAGAATATCACGGCGAATTTTATAAATAACTTTCCGCTGCTCATTCATGACGTTATCGAAATCGAGAAGATGCTTACGGATATCGAAGTTATGGGTCTCCACTTTCTTCTGAGCTTTTGCAATCGCGTTTGAGATCATGTTGTGTTCAATCGGCTCGTCTTCTTTCATCCCCATTTTAATCATGAGGCCTTTGATCCTGTCGGATCCAAAAATCCGCATGAGATCATCTTCAAGTGAAAGGAAGAATTTCGATTTCCCCGGATCACCCTGACGACCAGAACGACCCCGGAGCTGGTTATCAATCCGGCGAGATTCATGTCTTTCCGTACCGATGATGAAAAGACCTCCGGCGGCTTTTGTGTCAGCAGAAAGTTTAATATCCGTTCCGCGTCCCGCCATGTTTGTCGCAATCGTCACTCCGCCTTTTTGACCAGCGTTGGCAACGATCTCCGCCTCACGAGCGTGGTTCTTAGCGTTCAGAACTTCGTGCTTAATTCCCTTCTGGGTGAGGACAGTTGAAATGATCTCAGAGGATTCAATCGAAATCGTTCCCACAAGAACGGGCTGACCTTTTTTGTGACATTCCTCGATGAGGTTTGCGACCGCTTCGTATTTCCCTTTCCGAGATGAGTAAACGACATCCGGCTGATCATCACGGACCATCGGCAGATTGGTTGGGATGACGACCACTTCGAGGTTATAAATTTTCATAAACTCTTCGGCTTCCGTATCGGCCGTTCCGGTCATCCCAGAGAGTTTCGAATAGAGACGGAAGTAGTTCTGGAAAGTAATTGATGCCAGGGTTTGGTTTTCCGAGCGAACGTCTACGAGTTCTTTGGCCTCCACTGCCTGATGAAGACCGTCTGACCAGCGCGAGCCCTCTTTTAAGCGACCTGTAAATTCATCGACGATGATCACCTTGCCGTCACGAACCACATAGTCCACATCAAGATGGAAGAGTGTGTGGGCCCGAAGGGACTGGTTCACGTGGTGAAGGAGCTCGATATTTTTAATGTCGTAAAGGTTTCCGATCTTCAGCAGTTCTTGCACTCGGATGATACCGTTCTCCGTCAGAACCGCTGATTTGGCTTTCTCATCGACCGTATAGTGCTTCTCTTTTTCGAGCTGCGGAATAATTTTATTCACGACTCCGTACAGGCGAGTGTCACCTTCTGAAGGACCGGAAATGAGAAGGGGAGTTCTCGCCTCATCGATCAAAATAGAATCGACTTCGTCGACGATACAATAATGGTGTTCTCTCTGGACGTAGTCTTTCAAATCAAATTTCATATTGTCGCGCAGATAATCGAAGGCGAACTCGTTATTGGTCCCGTAGGTAATGTCTGCGAGGTATGCACCCTTGCGGTCTTCATCATCCATGTTCGTGAGGATGCATCCCACCGTAAGACCGAGCCATTTGTAGAGCTGACCCATTTCGTGGGAATCGCGTGCCGCGAGGTAATCGTTCACGGTTACCAGGTGAGCTCCTTTTCCGGAAAGGGCATTGAGATAGAGTGCGAGGGTTGCTGTGAGAGTTTTCCCTTCCCCTGTTTTCATCTCAGAGATTTTTCCTTGATGAAGAACCAGGCCACCAAGAATCTGAACGTCGAAGTGGCGCATCTTTAAGACACGCTTCGATGCTTCTCTGACGACTGCGAAAGCGTCCGGCAGAATGTCTCCGACAGTGGCACCTTTATTCTGAAGCTTATTGCGCAAAATATTGGTTTGGTCTTGGAGTTCGGAATCCGACATCGCACTGTATTTGGGTTCAAGCGCATTGACCGCACGGAGCGTGGGCTCGAGTTCCTTGATATCGCGATCCTGTTTAGTGCCAAAAATCTTCTTCATCATTGAATCAAACATACAAAACCTTTTTTATTTTTTAATCGAGAATGAAATAGAGAGGATCAACCGCAATACCATTGACTCTGACTTCATAGTGAAGGTGGGGCCCCGTAGAGTGACCGGTATTTCCAACGCCAGCGAGGAGATTCCCGCGTTTTACTTTTTGCCCAGCCTTTACATGAAGCGACTGATTATGAGCGTAGATGGTTTCGATGCCGTAACCATGGTCCACCTGGACGAACTTTCCAAACCCCGCTTTCTCTCCTGAGAAAGTCACAATTCCGTCAGCAGGAGCACTCACTTTTGTTCCATAGGGAGCTCCGACATCGAGTCCTTCGTGCATTTTGAGCTTTCCCAAATAAGGTGAAATGCGCTGACCAAAGTAGGACGTGATCCATCCATCAGCAGGAAGAATCGTGGGGGTCGAAGAGAGAAAAGATTCTTTATCGAGAAGAAACTGATCGAGCTCGTGGATGTTACTTTCGATACTCTCGACGACGTCTTTGACTTGGTAGTATTTATAATCAAACTTCGCGTAGTCCTGAGACAGAGAAAAACTTCTGCGCGCGAGGTCCGACCATTGTTTCGTGAGAAGATAAGAGCGCTCTAAACCCAAGGTCGCTGCAATTTTTTTATCGTAGAGTGATTTAAGTTCCTTGAAGCGTGGCTGATCTTCCATGTTGGTATCGATCGTGAAGTCGAGCGAAGAGTTGAGATCCTTTAGGGGATAGCTCTCTTTTTCTTCTTCATCATCATCTTTTTCTCCCTTGTAGAGTGCGCCCTTACTCGTCACGTCCTCGAGGCCCGTGATCACACGAAGTTTTTTCTCGAACGTGTTAATTCGCTTCAGGTCGTCTGACAGAGTGTTCATTTTCATCTGAAAGAGCTGAATCTGTTCTTTGAGCTGTCTATTTTCAAT
>CANETG010000059.1 GCA_947440875.1 Bacteriovoracaceae bacterium | reverse complement strand
TGTAGATCGACATCCTCTGCTGAATGTTGGCAGAGAGCTGTGCCGAAAAAAAGAGAGTGAGAAAAAAGATTAATCTGCGCACGAAAAACTCCGTACGATAGATTCACTCTTGAAGAGCTGGTTTTTACTTTCGAGATTCAGAACGATTTTTAAGTGGAAAAGTTTTTTCGGGCAGTTCACGTAGTACGTGCGCTCGAGGTAACTTTTTTGGTTGAGGCGATAGCTCACGCCTGCCGTGAGTTTGCCCTCTTCAAATTTTCCCGGAAGAATTTCGTAGATCTCTCCGCCAAGTTCCCGCACCCAAGACTTTCTTCCCTCGGCGTATTTTTCTCCGAAACTACGTGCTTCTTTCTCCGACATTTTCACAGAAGGTGCATCGGTGGGAATGATTTGGATGATCGCTCTGGGTTTTGACGAAACGGAGGGACCCAAGATGGTGACAGGGATTCCGTAAAGATCATTGGCCGCGCGCCAATCCTCCGGAACGTCGATTTCAAATTTCACATTTTTCCATTCCACTGTTTTGGCCACAGCGGGAGAAATCTGGAAGCAGAATAAGGAGATGAAAAGGAGTCTAGTCACAAAGACCTATCGTCTTAATCGCAACCAGATTGAAAGGATTCTCAAAGCCCGAGTGTTCTAGTCTCTTCGCTCGCTGGTGTCGATGTAGAGTGCACTGACAGCGTTTCCTTGAGGCGCAATCACGACGATCACCACATCGTAGATACAGTCATCGATTTCAACTTTTACGTATTTAAATCCTTCGTGAACGAGGACTTCAGGAAAAAATTTAAGTTCTTTTTTCGTCAAAACCTTAGACTCTTGCAAAAATTCCGTGAAATATTCGCCGCCAAACGCCCCTTGGGAATCCTCAATAACGTAACGAACAGCTTCCCTTTGGAGGGGAGAAATACTCCGTGCCTCTGAATTGAGGGCAAAAAGGCAGGTCAGAAGGACAAGTGTCGTTTTCATGAGAGTTCCTTAAGAGGGGATAAGTAAGCGAATCCCGAGGCTCTTTATAGGGCTGCAAGGTAATATTTTCACTCTCAATTTTGATCTGAGACCTATCTCATTTTTTGATTCGACAACCCCCGTCACAGAGGACTATTTAGAGGGCATATAAATCTAATGGGAGATCCTATGGATACCTTACGTAAAGTACCAGAATTGTCACTGATGAGTTTCGTCAACGGAACGACTAATGATAAAACGACATTTGTGAACAATTTATTCACAGGGCTCAAAGACTACGGATTCATCATTCTCGTTGATCACCCCGTAGATCACAAAGTGACCAACAGAGCGTATGACCTTATTCACGAATTCTACCAGCTCCCGGCGGGGATAAAAGATCAATACAAATGCCAACAAGGCGGCGGCCAGCGCGGGTACACTGCCTTCGGTGTTGAGCACGCGAAAAATTCTCAGTATCCGGATCTAAAAGAGTTCTGGCACGTGGGCCGCGAACTGGTGACGAATCCGAAGTTCAAACAGTATCTTCCCGATAATATCTGGCCCTCAGAGATTGCTGAGTTCAAAGATACTTTCCTGAAACTCTATAGCGGACTTGATACGACTTCGACGATCGTTCTCGATGCTTTGGGAATGGCGCTCGATCTTCCCCAAACGTATTTCCGGAATATGCTTCAGGATGGAAATTCGATTCTTCGCGCGATTCACTACCCACCTCTCGATGAGCGTGCTCCGGTGAATTCTGTCCGCGCTGCTGCTCACGAAGATATTAATCTTATCACTGTGATGGTGGGGGCGACGACTTCCGGGCTCGAGCTCCTCGATCGTGATGGGAAGTGGCTCCCTGTGAACTGCAATGAGAAACAACTCGTCGTTGATTCGGGTGACATGCTTTCACGCCTCACTAACGACGTCATTCCTGCGACCACTCACCGTGTGGTGAATCCAACTATCGGTGCCAATACGAATCGGTATTCAATGCCGTTTTTCACTCATCCCAATCCGGATACGATGCTCACATGTATTCCGTCGTGCCGTGGAGCGGGGGAGAAATATGAACCGATCAATTCTCACGAGTGGCTCATGATTCGCCTGAAAGAAATTGGATTACTGAAAAAATGAATTAGGTTCCAGCATACTTGTGGCTGTCTCGCGCGTTAGACGCAGCCGACAGCCACAAGTATGCTGGAACCTTAGTAGTAGCGGCGAAGGCCGATGCCCATTTTGAAGTTAGTTTGGGTCGTGGTTTGGATGCGGCCGCCTTCTTGTTCTTCGCGTGTTTGAAGGGATTCAAATGCCGAGTCGATGAGGAAATCCCAATCTGGTGTAAACGGAAGACAAAGTCCCATTTTTGCGGCCGGAAGAAGTCCTACCGGGCCTGATTGCGATAGTCCCACCGTTTCTGTGTTTGAAACGCCGTAGCCGACACCACCGGCGATAAAGATTTTCCCGCCACCCAAAAGATCTTTTAAACCATCGAAGTAATAAATAAGATCGGCGATCGCGATGTTCCTTTCGGTCGTAAGAGAGACACCCGTATAGTTAATGACTTCTTTCTCGTAGCGAACGCCGACGTCAAAGCTGATGTTCGGAGTCAGTGGGCGCTCGTAGTAGATTTCGCCCATGTAACCACCGCGGTTAGGATTCGATGCCTGGACATCCGAAACGGATTCCGAAAGACCACGAGAGATGGCACCTTTAAAAATAAAGGACGAGCGAGTGAGAACGATCTGACTTTTGATGTATTTTTGTCTTTCGGATTCTGGAGAAAGTGCCCAAAGATATTCCTGCGCCGGATACCAGGTGACCATCGCACCTTTTTGGAAAGGAACGATGGCGTCTTTGTTGATGATTTCCCACTGGGCGTACTGTCCGGTGACGTTGATGGCCTTGGCGAGGATTGAAATATTTTCCGAAGTAAATGTTCCGGTCATCCCGGCGATGACACCTTGGCGCTTCCCATTTCGAGTAATAAAAGATTTTTTTGTTTCGGAAATTCCCTGAATGACCACGAGTTCGTAGGCACGGGCGAGACCCGGTATAAGAATGAGAACACAGAAAAAGATATGATGAAAACGCATTCGTTTTCATCATATCATGTTTGAGAGTTTCGGTATTTATTTCACGTACGGTGGACGGTAGAAGTGGTTCGTATCATCCACAGATGTTGACTGAATCGATTCAACTTCTACGTTGATCACGCCGGTGTACGGAACTTGGTTCGCACCACTCGTGACGTTGAAGACAGAGAAGATCGTGTCGTTAATGTTTTCCCCGGCAGTTGCCCCTACGTCACCCAAGGTCACGTCAGCGACGTACTGAGAGATACCGACAACACCAGTGGCACTCACTTCATTGGTGGTGATGGATTCGCATTCTCCGCAAGTGAAAATCATGCTGCTGTTTAAGCGACCTACGCGAGGGAAATAATCTCCGTTCACTTCACCATCAGAGATGAAGAAGACACGTGCTTCAGATCCGCCTGGGACAGAAACAATTTCTGGATTCACGAACGCCGTATTATCCACCACAGTTGTCGTATTCCCAGTCGCCAGACGATCGGTGAGGAAATACTCGACCCCCGAGAGAAAGTTCGTTCCGTAGCGGCCAATGTTCCATTCTCCACCATCGGCCGTGCGTTCCTTAGCGATGACGTAGTGATAGACGTTCCCAGTCGCTGTTGTGGCGAGTTTGATGGATTGGAAAGATTTTCCGACTAAGATCGCTTGCGGATTTGTTTCCGTTCCTGCCGTGGCACTGGCCGCGAAGGGAGAAGCTCCCGAGAAGCGGTGAAGGTAAGTGAAGCCTGCGGTTGCAGCCTCACCGGAAATCCTTGCGATGATGATTTCACCACTGTCACCGATCCCGTTACTGAAGGCGAGAGTTTTCCCGGTATCAAGCACTGAACTTTCATCGAGACCCATCGGTGCGGATTGAAGATGCTTATTGATGGGACCTGAAAGAAGAGAAACGTAACTCTGCTGTCCACCCAGTGAAAGGTTAATGATAGGAATGTACCAGCGGGAGTTTGCGATCCACATTTTCCCTGCCTGAGAAACAGAAATACTACCAACGCCGCTGATCGTTCCATCCCAATCAAGCAAGTCTCCTCCGAGCATTCCGCGGAGAGTGACGACACCACCACCGGCTGTGGAGGCCGTTATTCCCTGAAGCAGTGGAGACGTCGAGGTATTGATCTTATCGACTAAATTTTCAGCAGCGAGGGCAGCCGAGGCGCAAGAGGTGGTATCACAAATTTCAGTCGCAAGTGTCGGAGACGCTGCCGCTGTGAATGTGTATCCGTTGATCTGGAGCGTTTCACCAGTCGCCATCGCCGTTGTGAAGGTGATCGAACGGTTTGTTCCGTCAAGAAGATCAGCCGTCGCGGCCACCGCAGTGGAGGCTTCCACGATGGCGTAACCGTTGTGATCGAAACCAAATTTCCCGTTGTGGACCATGTCTTCTTTCGCCCCTAGAACGGCGGGAGAAACGATGGGGGAATCGAAGTTTTTGTCGATTCTCCGGAGGCGAGGAACTAGAGCTGACGGAGTTGAAGCGGAGCTCGCGACGTACGAAATGTAGAGATCGTCGTCTGTTCCCGTGATGGAAATATCTTTGATCATTCCGGTATCACCACTGGCAGGAAGGGCCCCGAAAGTCACGGTCGCAAAACTTGTCGTATCAATATCCCCATCTGCTTCGATCACAGACTTCTCGACATAGATGAGATCGTTGGTGGCACCAGCGTAAGCGGTGTAGAATACACTCGGATTAAAAGTATCATACCAAACGGCGGAACCGTTTGTGTTCATCGCCGTAAGTCCTGTGGCAGTGAGAGGTTTAACACCATCTTTTACATTGAAAATCCAGTCTCCCACGCACTGAGAGGCGTTGGCGATAATCGCAGCGTTGGCAAGAGGTCGGTCACCCACACAGGCGCGGATTCTGACTGGAGTTGCTGAACCATTGTCCGGTGTCCAGATAAGATTTTTAACGAGATCATTCGTGCGCGGAATTTCTTCCCACGTCACACCGTCGTCTGAAATAAAGTAGTCGTAGTAAAGTGTACTTTCATCTGAGTCAGTTGAGGTGTCAGAGGCCGTCCCAGGATCAAGCGTGATCGGAACACCGACCACGACATCGTAGTATGTTGAGGTCGTCGCAAGAGCGGAGAAGACCGGGTTCGGAGTTCCGGCCCAAGTAGGGGCCGGGTTAAAGTTTCTCACAAACACAGTGAAGACTTCGCTGTCACTCTTCACCGCTGTTGTCAGAACACTTGGCACGTCGGAGACATCAATTTTAAAATAGACGGCTCTCTCTGTTGCGACTCCGGTTCCAACGTCCTGACCGACTTGAAGGAGGAGGTCTTCCGGAACGATATAATTAAATCCGCTGATGAGCCCAGGATTTGCTGTCGGAACAGTGAAAGCACTTCTCAGGTAGCTCACGAAACCGAGTGTCCCTGTCGTGATCGCAGTCGATGTCGTACAGGCAAGTGCACCGTCGGTACAGAGAGACACTTTCATTTTGAGGTTATCGCGTTCAGCGTCGTCAACACTTGGACGGAAAATAATTGTTTCAAGCTCGTTGGCAAAATTTGTACCGGCCGGATCAAACACTTTCACGACCGGAGTGTCTTGGCTGATGTTTGAACCCGTGATGACTATTCCCTGAGGAATCACAATCGACAGCGTACTTGGGTTGGCTTCGGCGATAGTGAGAGTCCACGTGAGAGCCTGGGCGCTGGCCGGAGTCGCATTGATGGGCGAGCCGTTATCAGAGACGACGGCTTCCACGACATACGGGCCTCCGGTCGAAGGATCAATAACTCCAGTGGCATCAAAATGCGGCACGTTCATCGTACAGGTGTACTGAGTTCCGTAAGCGGTGGCAGTCCCATAGGCCTTCGTGCAACCCGTACCACTGATTGCGGTTCCGTTTTTCTTTAGAACCACATCGTACATGAACTGAGTGGTATCGACCGCCGGCGAATAAAAATCATCTGTCACTGTGAAGCTCACGGTGAAGTTCGTTCCCTGAGTGACGGCGCAGCCTGTGCGAGAGAATGATCCGGCAGAAGCACAACCCGTAGGTTGAACTGTTCCGAACCCAACTGTTGGAGAAGAGTTTTGAGGTTTTGTCACGACTGTCCATGCAAGTGGGTAAGCATTTGGTGGAGCAGAGACTTGAGTCGATGTGTATTCCTGATTGATCCGGCGATCAAAAACTCGGGCCACAACGGAGTGATTTTGAGTCACAGTAGAGGCCGTGTTTGTAAAAGAAAGGAGAGTCGTATCAAAAGGAGCTCCGCCCGAGCAGTTCGTTGCATCGACGAGGCAAAGAGTCTGCGGTCCATCGGTGTCTGCTGTTTCTTTGGTACAGATATCTCCACCGAGTCCTTCGAGATACCACTTCACCTGCACACCTAAACCATCACCGTCGTAAGTCCCATCTCCGTCGTCAATCGTTACGCAGAAGTCTGACTGTGTGGTTCCGGTGTAAACAAAGTTGTAAGTAGGAAACTGAGAATAATTAATCGCATGGTAAGAAGTCGTGTTCACTCCGATGGCGGGAATGCTTGTGCTAGAGATGCTCTCAAGTGCCGGCTGTTGGACCGTGATGTTCCACTGATGTTCTGCGACAGTATCGCCGGAAATTGTGTCTTGCATCCTCGTCCGGAGAACGTAGTTCCCAACACCCAGAGCAGCGTCCGTCGGTTTGAATTTATCGTTGCTTCCGTCGTTGAGCCCGAACATGAAGACGTTCGTTCCATTCGTCGAGGTATTTGAGAACGTATCGGTCTCCGCGTAGGCGGGAAGATTCACACCGTTTTTAGTGAGGGTCCAAAAGACGCGGTAGTTCCCGATCCCAGTGGCCCCGTTGTTTCTTCCAGTGAAAGAGAAACGGACTCCGGTGTTATCTGGAAAATAAATGGGATTGTAGTCGGCCGGATTGATCAAACCCGTGTTGATGTTCGGTCTCGGGCTGTCCTGAAGAGTCACTTCAAAATTATGTGAGTCAACGACTGCTCCACCAGAAATAATTTTCGCGGTGATGACGTTTGAACCAATGTTTCCGGAGTAGAGAACCGGTATGAATGCAGAAGTCGTAAGAACGTTGCCAGCGATTGTTTGGATGGCCCCATTGTAGTTCAGATCCCATTCAATGGTGTAGCTCTGGCCATAAGGATTGCTCACGGCAATAGTAAACGTGACAGGTGTAGTGTCGTTCTTAAAACGAGTTGAGGTATAAAGTGGGGAGAAAGAGGAGATGTTAATGAAAGCAGAAGGTCCCTGCACAATCGGCACGCATGTCCGAAGCTGAGAGTTGAACGCTTCATTCGTTCCACACTCAGTTTGCTTATTAGTCGCGACACATGCCCCGAATAAAAATAGCGAAAATAATAATACCCAGACACTTTTTAAACCAACCATGGTTCATCCTTTTAGATCCGTCTCTTGTGTTCATCGGGAGATTTTCTGAAATTCCTTAGACTTGGGTTAGACTTGGAGCTGTCTAGTCAGTCTTAGTCTAGGCGGGGACGGCCCTCTTGGGGTCTGGGTTGCCTCTAATCTTTGCGAAATCAGGAGTTTACAAAGGATGTGGAGCGAGGGAAAATTTTAAGAATTCAACTACTGACCAGAATAGTTGGCTGAAAGGCCCTCTCACGGAGTGAAAATAAATGTTCAATATTTTTAAAAAAGAGTCTTCTCCTGATCCTGACGGAAAAGTTATTGCTCTCATGAATCAAAAAGGTGGAGTCGGAAAAACGACGATGGCGTTTAATCTCGCGCACGCATTTAAAAGTAATGGTAAAAAAGTTCTCTGTCTTGATATGGATCCGCAAACAAATTTTTCTTCGCTCTTTGATGTGAGAATTGAAGAGGGAAAAACAATTCATCAGCTTCTCATTAATTCAGTCAAAGAGCTCAAGCCTCTTCACAACAACACCCTTATTTCTGATGTCATTGTGAAGGCCGAAGAGGGGATTGACATTCTTCCTGCGGGCCAGGAACTTTCTGGTTTTGAGCTGACAGTGGCAGGAATCAATTCTCCGAGACAACTAATCTTGAAAAAGTTTATCGAAAAATACGAACTTCGCTCGCAGTACGATGTGATCATCATTGATGGTCCGCCGACTCTGGGACTTCTCGTTGTCAACATCCTTTGTGCTGCTGATGGTGTTCTTTATCCCTTCATTCCAGATCGTTTCTCTGAGCAGGGTCTTCGGAATATCCAGCAAGTTGTGACGGATATCGCGGAAATGGAAATCACAAGTACGCCTAAAAATCTTGGCTACATTCCGAATCTTTTTGATACGAGAAGAAAGCAGGCGAACACTGATCTCCTCGAGATCACGGGGTCATTGGGACAAGCGATGATTCATGAGCCGTTCACCAATAAAGTCCAATTTATAAAATCACTGGCGCAGAGAAAGTCCGTTTTCCACTTCAAGTCAGTTGAGTTTAAAGATCTTCAGCGCCAGTTCACGGTCATGGCAGATGCCGTTCAAAAGGAACTTATATGAAAAACAAAAATCCTCTCTATGTCGTCAAAGGCAAGAATGTGATGGAAGCTAAAAATATTTTCGATCTAATTTCGAAAAAATTAAATCTTGAACCAGCGCTCGAGATCCTCACTAACATTTTGAAGCTGATGCTCTCTGGGGTGACTTCATATTCGGGCTTTGTCGCTGTGAAAACTTGGTTTGATAGTCTCATGGTCAAAGTGTTCGGACTTGTGACCATGTACGGAGCGGCGAAGGCTTAAAATCCTCTCACCCTTTTTGGTGCGGCCAGGCGAGTACGGATTTCGTCTTTTTCAGAGTCGTTGAAATAGGTACTTTCAAGACTAAGCTCTTCAGGGGACTTTTCTTCAATCTCGACTTCGCTGATGCTCCCTGGGACACGAAGATCAGCAGCGGAGTTTTCTAGAAACTGGAGCTCTTGATTGAGGATGATAGCTTCTTCATGGGAAGACTGAGCAAAAACAATATTGGAAAGAAAAAGTAGCGGAAAAAGAAATTTCATCATAAAAAGCCCCCCCTCTAAGCTTACGTGAAACTATGAACGATTATCAACTGTCATCCTACGATTACGAACTTCCGCCCGAGCTTATCGCGGAGAGACCGGTGCCTGACCGCCATTCCTCGCGCCTTTTGGTCTACGATGAAGCAACGGACACTGTGAGGCATACGACTTTTCAAAATCTTCCGGGATTTCTGCCGGAAAACTCAACCATCGTCTTTAACCGCTCCAAGGTTTTTCCCTGCCGTCTTTTGGGGAAAAAACAGACCGGTGGGGAAGCCGAAGTTTTTCTTCTCACTCTGACCCCTGTAAGTGATACGTACGAGGCACTTGTCGGGACTACCGGAAAAAAGAAAATCGGTGATACCTACTTCTTTGGTGAACTGACTGCTCAGGTTGTGAAAATTAATCCTCGAGGAACATTTCAAGTATCCTTCAACGTGGGTCCAGAAAGGCTCTCCGAAATTTTAGAAAAAGTGGCGAAGATTCCCATCCCTCCCTACATTCGGAATGGGCAGAGCGATGAGGAAGACAAAAAAACTTATCAGACGATTTACGCCAAGGAAACTGGCTCGGTCGCAGCACCGACGGCGGGCCTTCATTTTTCGTCCGAGCTTCTTCAAAATTTAGAAAAAAAACATACCCTCGCGACGGTGACTCTTCATGTGGGAATCGGAACTTTTGCGAAGGTCAAAGGTGAAAATATTCTCGATCATAAAATGCATGAAGAGATGTATTCGATTGACCAGGAAAATTTAAAAAAAATTAATGAGGCAAAATTTCGAGTCGCTGTAGGGACGACATCACTTCGCACGTTAGAAAGTTACGAGCGCTCCCAAGAGGCCAGCGGGGCGACATCGATATTTCTTCACCCAGGTGTCGAGGTTAAATCGATTGATGCGCTCATTACAAATTTTCATCTTCCGAAGTCCACACTGCTCATGCTCGTGAGTTCGCTCATTGGCCGCGAGAAAACGCTCTCGCTCTACCGACTGGCGGTAGAGGAGAGGTACAGATTTTTTTCTTATGGTGATGGGATGCTTATTCTGAGAAAACCTAGAGCTTAGGGATACAGCCAATTTTTCTATCGTGGGACGGGTGCGCGATCATTTCACCCGATTCTCCAATAAATGCCTGGAGATTAGAAAGATTGCCCACATCATCTTCTGAGCGAAGACGATAAGTTTTTTGATGGGGGCCTTTCACGAACGGAGCTTCTTTATTGAGAGGGTAGTGAAAATAAATTGTTTGAAACTGGGCATCGGATTCAGTGGGTTTTGTCGGCACACCATTTTTGATGAGAAACCAAACTGCCTTAAGATCTGTTTCGCGGATAAAGAGATAATCGCGGAGTTCATTTTCTGAACGATCAGCAACGTAAATTCCCTCTGTAGCGGTTCCAACGATCTCTTGAATCGCTTTGTGGTGAGGTTTTCTCGATGAATATTGCAATTCACCCGGGCAGTAAGATTTTAAGGTCTCACTGTCTAGCCAATAGGACATGAGAAATCCCAGTTGGTTGTAAAGAAAATTTCCTGCTTCACCATTGACTTCTTTGGATCCCGGAGCAGAGAGAAGTCCGAAGAGACGCGCATTCCCTTTGGTCGCTCCGCCGGATTCAGCGACTTTTTTCATGTAGAGTTCGTTCACATCGAGAACGCCGTCACTATTGTTATCAAAGAAAAGAAAGTTCGTCTGGTTCCAAAGACTGGTGACTCCCGTGATCGTCTCGAGGCGCGGGTAGAGTTCGCTGTCGAGTTCTCCATGAGCGGCCACATCGTGACAAATGAAACTATCGACGGGCCTTACCGCCGAAGGAGCAAATCGCGGATGATAGTAAAAATGCACCTTCCCATCCGGCCAAAGTTTTTGGAGACAGGTGTACTGATTGATCCCAGACGCTCTGAGCGGAATTCCAATCGGGTCAAAGATATAAACATCGTAAGGAATGGACTTCGCCTTCGACGTCGTCTCAATCAAACGGAACCAGTAGGTTTCATCTTCGATAAGAGAAGAGACATCCGCCGAAAATGAATTATTTTTAGGAAAAGAAAAGCTCGTGAGAATGGTTTTTTTATTCTGACTGTCTGTCGCTTCGAGGACACATTTTGGGTTTCCAGAATCGCCGATCAAGTATTTATAGCACCAGTTTCTGACGTGCTTCAAAGAACTGTTGGCAATAACTGAGCTCACGCTGAATTCACCGAAAAGGACATCCGCTCCTTTGGTATTTTTTCCGCGACAGACGTTGGCGCAATCACCTTTACTGATCGGTTTATCATTTCGGCACACGCAGGTGTTTTCTTTGAATGAAAAAGCTTGATCCGGACGCGCACCCCAGGCAGACAGGGTCACGACCGCAAAGAGAAAAGCGAAAAATTTCATGGGAACTCCTTAAGGATAAGCTTAAACCACTTCGGAAAATTCTCAATAAGGACATGCGTCATGACAGAAGATGTGATAAACAAAACGAATGATCTTTTTTCAGCTTGAAAATCAGGACGGACAGGCGCGCGCCGGACGAATTTACACAGAGCATGGTGTAATCGAAACACCTATTTTTATGCCCGTTGGAACACGCGCGAGTGTGAAAACTCTCTGGCAGGAAGATCTCGAGCGCATGAATGCTCAAATTATTCTCGGCAATACCTACCACCTCTACTTGAAACCGGGGCATGAGTTGATCGAGAGAATGGGTGGTCTTCACAAGTTTATGAGCTGGCACCGGCCGATTCTCACCGATTCTGGCGGCTACCAAGTATTCTCACTTTCCGACATCAATAAATTGACCGAAGAAGGGGTGACTTTTCAGTCTCACATTGATGGATCAAAGCATCTCATTACCCCTGAGAAATCGATGCAGATTCAAGCCGCTCTTGGGAGTGATATCGTCATGGCCTTTGATGAGTGCCCGAAGCTTCCTGCGACCAAAGAGACACTCAAAAAATCGATGGAACTCACTCACCGCTGGGCGGGGAGATGCAAAACAGTGCAACTGAAGTCTCATCAAAAACTTTTCGGGATTATCCAGGG
>CANETG010000058.1 GCA_947440875.1 Bacteriovoracaceae bacterium | reverse complement strand
TGAAGAGTTCCATGTTGAGTGCGTTGTGATGAGTATTGAACGGCTTCGCGGCTGCTCCTCCCGCCACCGAATGCATCATCGGAGTTTCGACTTCAAGGAAATCCGCTTTATAAAAATATTCACGGATGTAACGGACGATTGCTGATCGACGTTTGAGTTTATCCCGCGTTTCCGGATTCATGATCATATCCACATAGCGCATGCGGTATCTCAGTTCCGCGTCCGTAAGGCCGTGGAATTTTTCCGGAAGAGGTCGAATAGATTTTGTGAGGATAGAAAGTTCGCGAGCGTTGAGAGCGAGCTCACCTTTCATCGTCTTAAACACATCCCCTTCGGCGTAAACGATGTCGCCGAAATCAAGATGACCGTATTCTTTGAAACCTGCTTCTGAAGTCACCTGCTTATTCACGTAAAGCTGAAAACGGTTTGTTCCGTCATCGCACTGAAGAAAAGCGGCCTTTCCGAAATCGCGGACCATCATCACTCGACCGGCCACTTTGTACCGGGGAGTTTCGCCGATTTCTTCTTTTGTCTTGTGCGAGTAAGTCTCAATCAGATAAGCGAAAGTCGTATTGGGCTTCAGATTATTTTTATAAGGATGAGAGCCGGAGTCTTCAAGTTTTTTTCTTTTCTCCAGACGAACACCCATCTGTTCATTAAAGAGTTCGGTCCAGCGGCTGATGTGCTTATCTTTCATAAATTTCCTTTATAAGTCGTCGTTTCCAGACTCCACGGTTTTTCCACCAAGGCTCTTCCACTGAAGAAAAGCTTTCATGAAATCATCGAGATCTCCCTCGAGGACAGTTTCTGCCTGCGATGAAGTGAATCCGTTACGATGGTCTTTAACTAATTTGTAAGGATGAAGCACATACGATCTAATTTGAGATCCCCAGGCGACATCCATTTTTGTTGATTCGAGTTCTTGCTGTTCTTTAAAGCGTTTCGCCATTTCCATATCATAGAGACGCGATTTCAAAATTTTCATCGCGGTCGCTTTGTTCTGAAGCTGCGAGCGTTCGTTCTGGCACGCGACAACTATTCCCGAGGGAAAGTGAGTCAGACGAACGGCGGAGTCAGTCGTGTTCACAGACTGACCACCCGACCCACCGGAACGGTACACATCGATCCGGAGATCTTTATCGAGGACTTCAATTTCAATAGTGTCGTCGACCTCTGGGGCCACGAAAATAGAAGCAAACGAAGTATGTCTTCTGGCGTTCGAATCATACGGTGAAATACGGACGAGGCGATGAACACCAATCTCTGATTTGAGAAGGCCGTAAGCGTAATTCCCATTCACCATCACTGTCGCCGATTTAATACCGGCAGCATCCCCGTATTGAAAATCAGTCACAATCGCCTTGAAGCCTTTTTTCTCGCACCAGCGGGTAATCATCCGTAGGAGCATGCCGGCCCAATCGCAGGACTCAGTTCCACCTGCTCCGGAATTGATCGTGACGATGGCGTTGTTCACATCGGTTTCGCCGGAGAGGAGAGCTTTCTTTTCGACTTCAGAGAGATTAGTTTTAAGTTTGGGAAACAGCTCGAGCGCTTCAGTTGCCGAAGCTTCATCGCCGTCGTAAGCCATTTCAAGAAGGATTTCAAAATCATCTGACTGTCCCTTCACGCCTGTGTAGAGACTGACTATATCCTCGAGTATTGATTTTTCTTTTTGAATTCTAGCGGCGTTGCTGCTGTCGTTCCAGAAGCCATCAAGTGCTTCGAGTTCGGAGATTTCTTTTAGACGACGGCCCTTACGTTCGACGTCAAAGCGACCTCCGAATGTGATCGATCGTCTCTTTGACGGAGCTGAACTGTGATTTGAAATCACCCAGCTTTAAAAGCAGTGAGTCATCCATGGGAATTTAGCCTTCTGATTTGAGAAAACTTTACAAACAGAAGAGCGTCTTGCCAAGGACTCTCACGCAAAGTTTTTTACGTGGTTTTGATGATGGGTTATCAAGTTCGTCTTGCTCAAAGCCTTCGCCAGTACAGAACTCTTTTCCGTTTTCCTGGATACAGACGTTTTTCGGGACCTCGAATTGCTGTTCACCTGACTCGGACACACCCTTGTTCTCGACCAGCTTCAGAAGTGGAGCGAAGGACTCGTTGTTCTGCGGAGCTGGTTTAGCAGCAACTTCCGGTTTGCTGGGAATATTATTCGGGTCTTTGAGCCAATTGCATTGGAAAGTTTCCGTTCCCTCAGCGATACGAATCTTTTTATTCTCTTCCGAGACTCCGTAAAGGACGCTGGCAAATGTCTTTCTTGTAGCCGGTGCTTTTTTATTAATCGTCACAAGGAACTTGAGGAATTTCCCGATCGACTTAGGATCTTTTTCATTCGGGATCTCTTCGTACTTAATCATGAACTGATAGATCTGCTTCTTGAAGATCTTGATGTAAGAGGGCTTGTCATCGAGGAATCCATCAAGCGCCCAAGAGTAAATCTGGTAGGCGTCGTTGACTTCGTTCGAGTTAAGAATATTGTCTTTGTTTTTGTCCCAACGGAGGAAGGTCGCTTCAACGTGCATCATGGCGACCAGAATCGACATCACATCACCCTCGGAATAATAGATTTCTTCTGCTGGTTTTCCGCTAGCGTCCGTGTAGTTTTGGCAGGTCCGAGAAGCCTTGATCGTCACGTCGACGTATGCCCTGTTGTAGTCAGAATTCGGAATGTCGCAACCCGAAGCCCCAAGGCTATCGAAAAGAAGCGGGTAGTATGAACGGTATTCTTCACAGAGGAATGGGAGAAAGTTTTTTCTGAAACAAGACGGTGAGACGCGATCAAATTCATCCATCTCTGCGTCACAAGCGGTCTTGTATTTTTTCATCAGGTCTTTGGCCATAGTGATACCGGTAATGAGAGAGACACCGAATTCGGCTGCTTCATTAACGTCCAGGGACGGAATCCCCTTCTTTGTATTCGGATCAATATTCTCGTCCGACTGATATTGGAAAAGTGTTCCCAGGAGAGCGATGGTATCGGCAATGCTGATTGCCCGCTGAGGCATAATGAGATCAAGCTCGATCAGTTCATTCTCAATTCGGCCGACAATTTTCCCGAGTTGAGTCTGATCGAGAGAGTGCGAAAAGACCGTGCCGTTGTAGGCAAATTTGGTTCCCCAAGAGGTAGGTTTTCCTTCCTCATCAAGTTCATCCGTATCAGTAAAACGCATCATCAGATCAAGAAGGTATTCGTAGAGAGCAATCTCGAAGACAGCGTCCGGATTCCGGCGCCAGTCTCTCGTGTAGAAAGCGGTTTCGAACTCCCCTTTCATGAAACGGTAATTCTGAGTAATACGAATAAATTTCTTCAACTCATTCGGGTACTCAGGGAACGCGTTGATCGCTTGGTTGTAATTAATCGTAACGGGAAGTTTCGATTCCAGTGGGACTCGGAACTTGTCGTACATCGAATGAAAGATCCAGCCCATTTGGAGAATCTTTTCTGAATGATAGAGAAGATTTTTGAAATCTGATCCATACACATCTTTCCCGTTTCCGCCCATAATAATTTTCTTACCGTAGACAACGAGATTCTTAAATTTATCGATATCCAGGGATTCTTTAGGCACAAACATACGAATGGCTTCGTAGAGATCATCAAGTGAGAAGAAGTACTCCCCGTCACGATTCCCGAGCTTTGGATTAAGAATAATACCGGCGAGGTTTTCAACATCTGTTTTTAAAAGAGCAAGAATCGATTCTTGCTCGAGCAGGATGTATTTGTAGCGAACGGCATCGAGGGCGATTTCAGCAATGTAAGGGAAAGAGAACATCAGGCGTTCTAATTCCACATGTGTCATTATTGTTTTATTACCACCGAGGAGAACTTTTTTGACGAATAAAACTTTCTCAATTTTCTTAATCACTTCATCGGTATCTTTCGACGCGAACGCTTGAAGAAGCTGAGGGATATCTAAAGTGTCGATCCGCCCAGCTCTTTCCGGCCTGAAAGTCCGGATGAGTGCCACCATGATTTTATTGGCAGCACCACGAACACGGGCCTTGTGAATTTTGTGGAGGCTGAAAGTAGCTTCCTGCTTAGATTGGAAAATTGGCTCGAAATTCAATGCCATCTGCTCGTTGAAAACAATCGCCAGATTGATAACGTCATCAACGTTTGCCTGCGAAATATATTCGCGGTCTTCACCGCGGATAAGGAAGTTCAAATCGTACACAGCTTTAAGAGCCTTCAAGATTTCCGGAGTAATCCCCGTTTCGTGATTCCGAAGATAGGCTTCGAAAGCAGCACGGTTCATGTAGCCCGGCTTCACATTATTTTTGACGACTTTAATGAAGAGATTGAGGTTCGCTCCGAGGCAGCGAAGCTGGGGGCTAATGTTTTGATGAAGAATATTCTTAAACGCATCAATTTCAAGCGCGCAGTCAGCGCGGAACCGGGCAGTATCAAGTTCTTTCTTCACAACTTTCTTCCCGAGCAAATCCCCGCACGCTGTGAGTGTAGATAGCATCAAAGCCAGAATGAGAATTTCTAATCTTCTCTTCATTTAAAAGATATACCTCAAGGCTCCATAGACCGAATCATTGTTTGTAAAGGTCGACCAGTATGACTTCCCGTCTGTCGGCGTACCGATGGAATTAAATCCAGCGAGGAGCTGAAAGTTTCTCGTCGCCGAGAATGCCACCCTTCCTCGCATGAGGCGATCTGTGGTTAGCATGTCGTATTTTAGATCTCCAACCACTGTCAATTTCCTCGTCAGGGCGAAGTACGCATTCACATTCACTGCTTGGTTCCAGCGTGGATCTTCGGCCAACTCTTCTTTCTGACGGTCAAAAGGTGAGAGTCTAGCCACGTAGTTTAAGCCAATACCATAGAGATCATTGGTTTTGGAAATACCAAGACCCAGATAATCTTCGCGTCTTTTTTCTGTCTTAATTTCTGTGTACCTATAGGCTTCCTCATCTCCGTCCGGAAATGTATTGGGACGAATCGCAATCGCCGAGCCGTAAATCTCAACATCTTTATTGCGCCACTTAAGCGTTGAGCCGTATGTGTCGTGGTAATAGACCTGTGGATCCACTTGGACCTCAACCACATCATCAATTGTGTTGAGCTTAAAATCGACTTTCGTTGAAAGCGAGTTTTCAGGCTTTCTCATCAGAAAGTTATCCATCACCCAATGCTTTGATTCAAAACCAATGTTGGCCCCAACGCTGTGACGGTAAACAACTTCAGAGATAGAAGGATAATTAACGGTATAAAGAACTGGAACTTCATTCCCGTTATCTAACACGGTCGTTGATGCTGGAGCATTCCCCCAGGGTGAGCGGCTGGTTATGGATTTATCACGACTATTAATATCCAGAGAAGGATTCGTCTCAGGGAGATAGAGAGGCGAATAGAAAGCACGATATCTCATCCCATTAGCGGATTTTCTTTCAAATTGAAGACCAACAAGGCCCTCTTGACCGGGCTCGAAGAAATCAAAGTTTCTACGGTTATTAAGTTTCCCAAAACCCCAGTTCGCATCGACCGCTGACCAGGGAATAATTTGGCGCCCAACTTTAAAGGTATTTTTCTCTGAAGCAGGCAACTTTATGTAGGCTTCTTGAAGAGAGAACTGAGTGAGACTTTGATCATTGTGTTGAGCAGCGAACGTGAATCGGGTTTCTTTATCAAATGTCTGGGCTGGCTTATTTAAATAATCAAATTCCATACTCCCGTTGTAACGGTTTCCCGGTACGTCACCGATAGATGAACTTCCCTGGTTAGATAAACCGCCAACGTAGCCATTAATCGTTTTGTTATTTCTGGTGTTCATTTCCGAATAGACAAACGCATCTGATCCATAGGCCCAGGCACCCGTTGAAAACAAAATCGCCATGATGAATAAACGTCCAAACATCAGCTCTATCCTATAGATTCATTATTCATGAATCCAATTCTAAACACTTGACACATAATACCAAGGCAAGAACTGTCATCCCTCTTAAGTGTAAAGCTTTCACACCTGTCACGAGCTCAGTCAGAAGTCAGTTAAGCCTTATGAATGACAGGTTTTTTTATTTGGCTTTAATATGTCATTTTTATACTGTTCTTAGAAGAGTACGTAACTCAACTAAAGGACCAGTTAATATGAAGCTAACTATTGGATTTCTCGTAGCTGTATTTGCCCTCTCCGCAACAGCGGTGGAAGGCCGTTTTCACCCAAATAATCTCTTCATCAAGATGAAAGAAGGGAAAACTCTGGTGAAATCTCCCCTCATTAAAAGCTCAACTCAGATTTTCGGGAATCTCTATCTCGTGAAAACGTCAGACGCTGTTGCTCTTCAGAACAGCCTGAAGAATTCATCTTCCGTTGCCTACACGGAAAAGGACTTCTTTGCAGGTCGCGAAGCTATGCCAAAGCTCGAACCAATGGATCCAGTTTCCCTGAAAATGAAAGGTCTCTTTGAGAGACAATTTTCTAATTTCAATGATCCCCAAGCAGGGCAACTTTGGGCGTTCAATGGAGTAAACGGAATGGATGTTGACGGTGCTTACCGCGCTCTTCCTTCTCGTACGGTTAACGAAGTCATCGTTGCCGTTGTTGATACTGGTGTAGACCATAATCACGAAGATCTTAGAGACATCATGTGGGAAAATCGCGGCGAAATCCGTGGCGATGGAAAAGACAATGATGGAAACGGGTACATCGATGACATTCACGGGATTAATACACTTGTCAGAGATGCTGAAGGCCGCGCGACGATGAATACGATGGCAGGTCACTGGCATGGAACTCACGTTTCAGGAACAATCGCAGCGACTCAAAACAACGCGATCGGTATCGCGGGTGTTGCTTCAAACGTAAAAATCATGGCGATCAGAACCGTGCCAGATACTTCTGACGAACTTAACTCAGACATCGTTGAATCATATAAGTACGCAGCGATGAACGGAGCGAAGATCATCAACTGTTCATTTGGTAAAGCTCCGATGGAAGGCGATAACGTCGTTCGTGACGTGATCAACGAACTCGGTAAGAAGTACGGCGTCCTCGTTGTTGCTTCTGCCGGTAACGATTCATGGGGCCCATTCTCATGGCACAACAATGATAATGATCCAAAAATTCCAGCAGCTCTTGATTCTGCGAACCTAATCACAATCGCTTCAACGACTGTCTCTGGTGGACTTTCTTCATTCTCAAACATCGGCGCAAAAACTGTCGATATCGCGTCTCCAGGTTCTGATATTTATTCAACGATCAATGGTAATAAATATGCCATGGCTTCTGGAACATCGATGGCATCTCCGAACCTTTCTGGAGTGGCGGCGATGGTTCTTGGATACTACCCGAATCTCAAAGGCGAAAAGCTGAAAGATGTTCTCATGGCATCTGCAGTGAAAGTTCCGGCCTTCGAAGGCAAGATGGTCAGTGGCGGTCGTGTGAACCTCAAGCTCGCTCTTGAGAAAGCTAAGGCGACGAGAAGATAATTTGAATTAGATTTCTCAAAGGGGGGCTTTTCGGCTCCCCTTTTTTTTTGCTGAAAGAAGTTCGAGCGCCTGGTCTTCCCATTTCTGCATGAGTTTTTCTTCCGCAGCAGAGACATCGTGATCATATCCCATTAAATGAAAAAGGCCGTGGAAGTAGAGATGAATGAATTCGTCCCACACAGAAATATTGAATTCTTTTGCCTGTCTTCTGGCGGTAGGAATCGAAATCGCGAGATCGCCCAAAAAGATCGTATCCTCGCTCAACGGATTTTTCCGAAGATTTTCCTGGGACGGAAACGAAAGGACATCAGTCGCTTTGTCCTTGTTTCGGAATTCTAGGTTGAGTTTACGGATTTTTTTATCCCCGCAAATGAGAAGTGAGACCTCAAACCTTTGGGCAGGATGTGAAGGGATAATTTTTGAACGGAGTAAGTCAGAAAAAACATCTGACGCGAGATTCATGTAGAACTGAACTTTCTTTGTGTCGCGACGAGAGAGAGGAGATGTCGAATGGAATTCAGTTTCGAGGCTGTGTTTCTTCATGTCGACTATGGTATCCTGAGCGAAGAGGAGACACAATGGCACATACCGAACTCGAAAAATGTATTCAGGTAATTGAGAAACTTCGTGATCCCAAAGGGGGCTGTCCCTGGGACCTCGAACAAACTCATGAATCTCTTCTCAAATATCTCCTCGAAGAATCCTACGAATTCATGGAAGCCGTTGAGCTCAAGAATTCTAAAATGATGGAAGAAGAACTGGGGGATGTTCTCCTCCAGGTGTTGCTTCATTCCACGATCGCATCAGAGTCGAAGACCTTTAATCTCGAATCTGTAGCGAAAACGTTGGCAGATAAAATCATAAGACGCCATCCCCATGTTTTCGGCGACGTGAAAGTTTCCGGGGCGGATGAGGTTGTGGCAAATTGGAAAGACATCAAGGAAAAAGAAAAAGGCGAAAAAAAGCATACGATTGATGAGAAACTTCTCCAATCGCCAGCTCTTCTTTCTGCCTTCAACATCGGCAAGAAATCAACGACCGTGAACTTCGATTGGGATGACTATTATCAGGTCATTGGAAAAGTCGAAGAAGAATGGCAGGAAGTGAAAGAAGAACTTCCCCCAGGTGGTCGGTTTAATAAAGAACGAGTTCGTGAAGAAATTGGCGATCTCTTGTTCAGCGTTGCCCAGCTCGCACGGCATCTCGATATTGAACCCGAAGAATGCCTCCGAGATGCCAACAGAAAATTCATCAATCGCTTTAAACAAGTCGAAGACGCAGTGAAATCAAAAGGGAAAATATTAGGCGAAACTCCTCAGTCAGAATTAGAAAAAATCTGGATTCAGGTTAAGAATAAATGAAGCTCAGGGCCGAATGGAAGAAACTCACTCCCGAGGTGAGGCTCCACACGCTGGGCGTGCCCATCATCGGACTGACGGGGGGAATCGCGACGGGGAAATCGACCGTCGCCGAACTTTTGATTAAACGGGGACTTCCCGTTATCAATGCCGATCACTTAGTGAAAGGTATCTACGCTAAAGAAGACACAAAGGATTTTATTCGTCGAAATTATCCCGACGTAATTTTAGCTGATGAAATTGATTTCAAGAAACTTCGCGAGAAAGTTTTTACGGACCCACAAGTCAAAGAGGAGATTGAAACGCACATCTATGCCCGATTGAAGAATGCGTTCTCGGAAGCTTACCGGAAACTCGGTGAACCTGAATTTGTAGTTTATGATGTGCCTCTTCTTTTTGAGAAGAAGCTTGACTCCGTCGTTGATATGAAAGTTTTAGTCTACGCACCTGAATCGATTCAAAGGAAAAGACTGATGAGTCGCGATGGGCATGAAGAGACCATCGCCAGAACGATCATGGCGAGTCAGTTAAATATTGAAGACAAGAAAAGCAGAGCTGATTTCGTGATCGACAATTCATCCACTCTGACTGAGCTTGCCAGAGAAGTCGACAACTTCCTCCGACAGATCAAGGACTAACGTTTTACTTCGCAACGACCTTCAGCGTATTCAAATACTTTTATTGATTGAAACCAACCGCCCTCTTTGACGATTTTACAGTACATTCCACGATCACAGGGATATTCGAAAGAACCACTGGAAACATGCTTTCCTTGCTTAAAGACTGGACACTTCTGTCCGCGAACGGATCTCACAGCACAGGCGAAATATTTTTCTCTTGGTTCTTCGACGCATCTTGGGATCGCCGTATTCCCAACAACTGCTTTCATGCTTTGATTAAACCAACGCTGACACTGAGTATCTCGTACGCATTTTGTTTGCGGATGCGAGAAGCGAAGAGAAGCAACCGTATTTCTCATTTGTATATTGAGCGACTGTTTCACCGTCATCTGGCCGCTAATTTTGGCATCAAGAAAATCATTCAGGCAAAGACGCTGAAGGTACGGAAGAGTGACCGATTGATTACCGATATATTCAGGGACAAGAATACGACGTGATGTCATGGTCACTTCATTCGAGTACTTGGAACCGAAAGAAGCTCCTCCCCCCACACCGACGATGCTGAAGTCCCCACTGCCACTGTATTCGGTATTGAAGTTGAGCGCTGTTTCGCAGAAAAAAGACATGTATCTTTTTTCTGGCTTCCCGTCGACTGTGACGATTTCACCAGCACGATTCTTTTTATTGAAATCAAAGTTACCGTTCGCCGTCATGGGAGGGTTTAAACCTTCGGAGAGGATAATGACCTTTGATTCGTAGTGACGGTGAAAGGCAATATTTGGTCCACCGGAAAGATCAGCACCTAGAAAATTAATTTTAAGCGTGTAGCTTATGTTCGCATCAGCTCTTCTTGTGACAGAAGAATTTGTCGTCACACTTGCTGCGATTACCCATCTCGTATTATCACGGTCCGAAGTGAGTGATTCGATGAGTTCGGCCTTGTTTCTAAAAGAACGACGTTCGGCATCGTTTGATCTTCCACGACTAGGACTCGCAGCTCCATTGGATGAAGAGATGCTCTCTACGTTCAGGAAGCTGGATCTTTCTTTTACCTCTGCCAGCATGTAGCGCTGAAGTGGATCATCATTTGACTCAGATGAAATGATGCCACTGGCGACATCTTCAAGAGCTTTGTAAGCAATTTCTTGAATCGATTCGCGGATACCTGGTTCGGCCAGCTCAAGATCACGATCAATGGATTCGCGAACACTCTGTTTTGCTTCCTCTTGATCGGAAGATTCAGCGAAGGCTTTCTCATAAGACAAGACAACTTGTTGTTTAATCTTCTGGGCCATGAGTTGGGCTTCATTATCGGCTCGGTCTTGGAGTGAAAGACCCTGTTCTTCGTAATTTAATTCGCGCTGGTAACCTTCGATATGGAGGGCGGGAATAGCGAGGGAAATACGCTCCAGGAAGCGTACGCGTGTTCTTTTTTCTTCCATGCTCACTTTCGAGAAAGCAGAAAAAGAAACGAGGGTGATGAGTATGGCAAAACTAAAACGAAACATGATGACTCCTTAACTACTGGAAGTGTAGCCCAAGGAGACCGCGCGATGTTGATCGAGGTAAAAAGGGAAGAGTGTCTAATCTTTATACGGAAAGGTGCGAGGGATGATCCCAAACCTTTAATTTTTTGTCCCATGGGTCTGTAAAAGAAAGAGAACTCGCGAGGAGTTTTAATCCCGATCGATTTTTATTACCCTTACCATACTTGGGATCACCCATCACAGGGTAACCGGCGAAGTCCAGGTGACGGCGAATTTGATGAAGTCTACCCGTTTCAATTTCAATCCGAAGGAGACTCTTACTTTCCGAACTATCGACGACTTTATAATGAGTGATCGCTTCCTTACCATCAAGAGAAACTGTAATAGTTCTACTTATACCAGGAGTGATTGAACCCAAGACAACAGCTTCGTAGGTTTTTTGGATCTTATTCTCCTGAAAAAGTGCACTCAGTTTCGCCGCACCTTCGGAGGTATAAGCGATGACAGTCAAACCCTCGGTTTCACGGTCGAGTCTATGGACCAGAAAAGTTTGTTTTTTTCGAACGACTTCAACGTATCGAAGAAGCGAAGTATGATCTCCGGCCTGAGTCCCTTGAGTAACAACTCCAGCTTCTTTAATCCACACACCGTAGTGCCTACACTCATCGATGCACTCAGCAGTTTTCAACGGAGGCATCGAAAGGACTTTCGGATCAAAATAAAAAGTGACAATGTCCTGAGTCTTGAGAATGAAGTTTGAATTTCGCTCTTTGAGAATCTTTCCCTTACCACCACGCTGAAGCCAAACAGCACCCTTCTCACAAGCATCAGATATTTCTTCAGCTGAGAATTTTGATAAACTGATGAGGAAAGAAGAAAGAGGCCCAGTTTCCCGGACCACTCCTTTGAAGACTCTCATTAGGAAAAGAGCTGCTGACTGTATTCTGTTTCTGTCAATTCGGTAGATTTTCTACACGCTTCCATGTCCTGCTTCATGAGTTCACGAAGCAATTGAAGATTACTGATAAGTTTTCCTTCTTCCGAAGTGAAAACCTTCTGGAGCTCGTGAATCGATTCCTTCATCGCATGGTCTTTCTGGGTGGTCTGGAAATTGAACTGAATCTG
>CANETG010000057.1 GCA_947440875.1 Bacteriovoracaceae bacterium | reverse complement strand
GCTGCTATTGTTATCAACTGAGCGCGACCAACCTTTGGCATCAGCGTTTCCGAGAGTCTGTTGAAAAGAACCAATGTCTTTAATGGCCATTAGTTACCTCTCCCGATCTCGAGCGTCTTCATGGCCATTTGCTTGGTGGTATTTATCGCTGTGACGTTCGATTCATAAGCACGTTGTGCCTCAATCATGTTCGCCATTTCGACCATCGGATTCACATCCGGTAATTGCACTATTCCAGAGACTGGATCTGCGTCGGGATGAGTGGGATCATATTTAGGTTGAGTCTTATCGGTGTGAACGACTTCCGTCGCATGCACAGTTTGAGCATTTTCAGCGAGCTCGCCTTCAAGAATCTCGGAGAAAGTATCGCGTGCTGGTTCTGATCCGAAGACCACTTCCTTACGCCGATAAGGACCACCTTCAGCAGTCCGAGTCGTTTGAGCATTGGCGATGTTCGAAGAATGCGCTTCCATGCGTTTTCTCTGAGCAGCAAGGCCCGAAGACGAAATCCGTAGACTAGATAGCAAATCCATTTGCTAAACCTTTGTGAGAATTATTTCTCACTATTGATGGCGTACTTCATGATACCCATCTTTTTATTTATCAACTGAACCAGAGCATCGTACATCAATTTGTTCTCTGCCATCTGGGCCATCTCAGCCTCGACATCTACGGTGTTTCCATTTTCCGAAACAACACCGTTAGGATTGTCGTAGATCTCTGGCTCAAGGTTGTTGAAGCTCCCACCGCCGACGTTGTAGTGCCGTCCATCTGTAGCATTCATCTTCATCTGTCCATCAACATCAAGAGCACGTGCCAACGCTTCTTCGAAGTCTAGTTTCTTGGCCTTGAAGCCAGGAGTGTTAGCATTTGCAACGTTCGACGAAATGAGTTCCTGGCGCATTTCCCGGAAATTCAGTGCCGTCGTCAGTGCATCTAGCGTCTTGTCGTTCACGTCCATCGTGGGCGCCTCAAACCTTTTTTTATCTCAAGTTAACAAAGTAAACTGTGCCCTCACCGCGGTACTCGTTGATCTTGTTCCGGAGTGTGCGGATAGAGACGCCGAGAATCTTGGCAGCTTGCGTACGGTTCTCAGAAGTAAACACGAGAGCTTTCTTGATAAGAAGTCTCTCCGCATCCTTCAAAGACATGAGCTTCATTCCGTCTTCATCAATTTCACCCGTCGTGAATTCAGCTTTACGTTCACCGTTTTCAATCGCCTGAAGATCAAGAGTCGTTCCATCCATGTTCGTCATGGTTTTCCGGATGAAAGACTTGAGCTCAGCAATGTTGTTGTTCCAGTTATAATCAGAAAGTTTGCGAGCAGCTTCGTCTGCGAGATAGATCTGCTCTGACTGAGTTTCCTGAGCGTACTCTTCGATAAAATGACGAGCAATTAATTCCACGTCAGTTCCTCTTTCACGGAGCGAGATCATATCGATCGAGGCTCCATTAAAATAAGTATAGAGAGCACGTGAGAACTTTCCTGCACCGACTAACTTAGAGAGATTCTTCGACGTAGTAGCAAGGATGCGGACGTCTAACTCGTAATCAGGTAGTTCTTGAAGGATAGTATAGAGGCGTTTCTGAAAACTTTCATCCAGTGCATCAATGTTGGCAAAAATTACCGTACCACCGTTGGCAAGTTCTAGGACGCCACGGTTGAATTTCCCTGAATCTTCGTCACGGTAACCAAGAACGATTTTTTCAACCATCGTTACTTGTTCGCCGCAATCCACGATTTCAAGACGAGCATTCTTTCTCGCTGAATTGTTGTGGATGTATGATCCAAGCGCCTTCTTGCCTGAGCCGGCTTCGCCCGAGATCAGAACAGGAGTTTTGGTAACAGCAACATTACGTGCAGTCTCCAGAGCGTTGTTGAATTTTGGGTGATTTCCTACGAGTACTAAACCTTGAGTTAACATTAGACCTCCTGTCCGTTGTTATGTGGTTTGCTTATAAATTCTTTTCTATCAGTTCCAGTGTCGCAAGCTCGCTCCTTGCCATTTCTTTAATGTGCGAAGGAACATTCTTATCAGTCGTCAGATCGTTCAATACTCCACGTCCTTCCTGAACACGAGAGTTCTTTATCAATGATAACCCGTAAAGGTATCCGATACGTGCAGTGTAAGGAGATTTTTGAAATTTCTCTCTAAAAGAATTTGTCATCATCTCGATCTCCTTCCACTCAGGTGTTCCCTCTCCCGCATAGGCTTCTATGAGGAGATAGTTGAGTCGCTCCGAGATATTCAAGATCGGTGCCGACTTCGAAGTAGAGACGTCATCCGAGAGTGCCCGAACAACTGTTTTGAAGCGTTCTTGGTCTTTCAATTGATAGAGAGATTCTACGTAACCCATGAGAAGGTCAGCAGTCTGGCGGGGAGTTAGGATGTTCGTTGGGTTCTGCCTGACGAGAACTTTTTCGAATTCTACGACCGCATCCGAGTAGGCCTTCTGGTTGAATTTTATGAGACCCGCATAATAGGGATAATTTATAGAGTCCCGGAGTGACACCGGAAGAGTGGTCAGCTTGTCACTCGCCTCGGTGTACTTCTGGTCCGCTACCAGACGGATGATATTCAATTCTTCGATCATCAAACCGAGATTAATGGTCTTCGTCCGATCTATCCAGAGTGGAAAATTACGAGGCTCGGCTTTCTGAACTTCTTTAAAAGAAGTCAGCGCGCGGTCGTAACTCTTATACATTCCGAGTTTCAGGAAGGATTCACAGATCACGAAGTTAAGGTAGAGATTCGAAGCCACTTTCTGTTCGTACTTGGATCGATAGGTTTCCCAGATTTTCACGGCCAAAGAATAGTTTTCTTCTAAATACGCTTCTTGGATGAGACCAAATACAATTTCAGCTCCGTCACCTTCAAAGACTCTTCTCTCTGCAGGCCTTAACGCATCTAACGGAACACCAGTAAGATAAGCAAGCGCCTTGTCGTAATCTTTAGATGTAACGAACAGTCTGAGTCTCACAAGCCATAGAAGTTTTTTCAAATCCTGAGTGAGAACTTTCGATTCATCTGGGGATTGCTCCAGAAAAACTTCAGTTTCAAAATCCAAAGCGTCTGGTTTGATTTTTCGAGCGATTCTAAGACCAACATAACGGAGCTTCGCTTCGTAGCGGATACTAGGGTCTGTTGACCGGTCGATCGCGTTCTTGTAAAGGACAAGGGTTTCACTCACTGGGCGATCCATGAGTTCATACGCCAAAGCCAGGCGCAAACGCGCAGACGGAGCTTCTCTTAAGTATGAGTAAACAGAAACGAATTCATCGAAAGCTTTAATCGCATTTTCATAATCAGCGTGGCGGAAAAAACTTTCGCCGACGTTGAAGATAATTGCCGGATGAACAGGCTTCATGAGCGATTTCTCTGAAATTTTATAGAGTCGTATGATTTCTTTAGTATCGCCTTTCATGAGAAGGGCAAAAGTAAGATAGGCAATACTCATCTGCGGTGGAAGCATGCTTTGGAGTTTCTTATTCTCGGTTTCTGAGAGGAACGCCTCAATTTTTTCTGGCTGCTTGAGTTCCGCAAGGGAGTGAAGGATCGTGAGAGCAGATTGGATGATTAAAGTCTGGTCAAAATTACTGCGAGATTCGACGTACAGCTCTTTGGCGAGTTCAAGCGTGCGGACGTAATCTTTCTGGTCGACGTTGTATTGAATGAGGTAACGAAGGATTGAACTCTTGAGTTCATAGTCCGTAGAAAGATCCTTGATATTCAAAAGGATCACCATCGCTGACTGAGTAATTCCCCGATTCGGCTTTGCTAAATTCCCCTTGAGCAGAGCGTTCGCCTTCATATACTCGTTCACAACGTAACTCGAGTCTCTTGTACCGTACTTCTTCTCAAACAGAGTGATGGACTTATTCATAAGTCCCCATTTCGACTCACGAAAGAAATTAATCGTGAGCTGCATGTGAGCTTCTTTCGGATCGTCGAGGTTGCCGCGATCCTTTACAGCGAAAAGTGCTTCCGGAGTTTTTGAAGCGAGATTGATATCTTTTTCAAGCGATGGAATCATCGCGCCGTAATTCCACATGAAAGAGGCACCGTACCGAAAATCTCTAAACCCTGGATTTGCTCGGGCCTCATTATCATTCTTCACTTCGACATTAGTCAGCAGCTTACTCTTTGAAGTGAGAAGATTATTCTTAACCGGAAGATCAATTTTTTTCTTGATCAATAATGGCTCAACCGGGAGTGGTTGAAACTTACTCATCGCGGGAGCTTTTTCAGAAATTAGATCAGAGTTGATCCAGAAATCGAGGATGTATTTTTTGTCAGCATCTCGGTAGAAAGAAAACAGTTCGACCGATGAATCTTTCAATTTCACGCTGACGGTCGCTGGTCTTGCCGGAAAATTATCTTTGGAATAGGTGACGTTCTCGATGTATGAAGTATCTGCTTTCATCCGGGCGATATCACCCGCCAAGTTTTCAAAAAGCTGTAGATTCAAAGTCTCTATGTAGAGAGTCTGATCCCGCTTCACAACGGTCAACTGATCGCGAGGAACTACGAGGTTCCAGCGAAGATGGGTCTTGAATGTTTCTTGATTAATAATGTCAGCTAACGAGTGAGTCGCGGTAAGAGCGCTGGCAAAAAATAGAGTTGTCAGAAGGACCGCGAAGTTTGTCATTCGTTAAGACTTCCTGTCTTTACTGGTAGGAGTGGGCTACATCTTGTGGCCTTTTTTACCTACCTACAGTCGAGTGTATCTGAATTTTAACTTTCTCAAAGAACAATTTTACCTACCGGCAAAAAACGCCTGTCGATTTTTGACATGCCAAAAGATCACAGCAACTTATTTTTATCTCTCTTAATACCCGCTCGAAACGGTCGCCTAAAAATTACTAAAGGCAAAAACCACCACACATGAGCTTAACACCCGAAACTACGAGAATGAATTAAAATTAGAGTCCTATGCGATTTCTCATCACCATCCTCCTTGCTTCTTCGTGCTCCATCATGATGGGCGGAGCTCCGCCTCCGAGCGCGAAAGGAAAAGATTATAGGATTAGTTTCTCTGAACCAGGCTGGAAGCTCCTCCAACAAGATGAAAGGTCAGATTACGTTTTTGAAAACGCAGACGGAAGAATCCTTCTCTCCAATAGTTTCTGTGGTGAATTCCAAGACCAAGCACTCGATGCTCTCGCCAGAAAAACTTTTACTTCCGCAGGTTCTTTTCAATCTTCCCAAGGTTCTTACACAACACTTGTGAATCGTGAGGCTTATCGACTCGAAGGCACAGGAAAAGTCGACGGCGTCCCAGTGGGGCTTCAAATTCTCAACACGAGGAGAAACAATTGTTATTTTGACTTTGTTTCCATCGTTCCCCAGAAGCTGATTGATATCGATAAAAATTTATTTGATCGGTTTCTCAAAGCAGTGGTGTTTCAATGATCAGCAGCGTGAAATCACAGCTTCAACAAACGGGAGAAGTGTTTAGACTTTTCCAGCAAAGCCTTCACGGAATGTTCACAGCTCCCTTTTATTGGGGAAGATTGTTTGAACAGATAATTCATCTCGGGATAGGGTCTCTTTCAATCACCTTAGTTATTGGATTTGTCACTGGCCTCGTCATGACTCTCCAGTTTGGATACGGCCTAGCCAAATTCGGTGGAACCCTATACGTTCCAGCGATCGTTTCACTCTCTTTGGTAAAAGAAATTTGCCCCATCTTCACTTCTCTACTCATCGCCGGGCGAATCGGTTCCGGGATGTCGGCGGAAATCGGAGCGATGCAGGTCACTCAGCAAGTAGACGCGATTCGCGCGCTGGGAACATCTCCCACGAGAGTTCTCGTTGTCCCTAGATTACTGGCGACGATTATTTCGCTGCCACTGTTAGCAACACTATCGAGTTTCGTAGGTATCCTCGGTGGACTCATCATTGCTCATACTGAATTTAATATGCCGGTGGGTTTTTACGTCAACAAAGTCCTAAGGACGATCAAGCTAGTCGATGTGTTCGGAAGTATGGCGAAGTGCTTTTTCTTTGCCATCGTGATTGCCCTCCTCGCTTGTTACCGCGGTTTTAAAACTTCAGAGGGAACTCAAGGTGTGGGTACAGCTGCGCAGTGGGTAGTCGTGCGCACTTCGATTATTATTTTAATTTCAGATTTCTTTTTAAGTAAGGCAATCATTCTTCTTTTTGAGTAGCGATGGAAAATATTCTTGAAGTAAAAAATGTGTTTAAGTCATTTGAGGGGAAAGAAGTCCACCGCGGCGTGAGCTTTACCCTCCAGGAAGGCGAAACTCTCGGCCTCCTCGGACCGTCGGGAACTGGGAAGTCGGTCCTCCTTCGGTCCCTCATCGGACTCGATATCATCGATGAGGGTGAAATCTTTTACCGCGGTAAACGGATCGATCTCTTATCCGAAAAACAGTTCTGCCAAATAAGAACAAAGATTTCTTATTCGTTTCAAAACGGCGCACTCTTCGATTCAATTTCGGTTTTCGAGAACGTTGCCTACCCCTTGTTTGAACACACTCAGCTGAAAGAACTTGAGGTAGAAAAGAGAGTCATGGAAATCCTCGAAGTCGTAAATATGGCAGACGCCAGAGACTTAAAACCAAGCGATCTTTCCGGCGGAATGCAAAAACGTGTCGGTCTGGCACGCTCCATGGCGCTTCAACCGGATATTCTCCTCTACGATGAGCCCACTGCCGGACTTGACCCCATCAATGTCGAAATGGTTCTTGAAGTGATGAAGAAGTTTAAAGCGCAGGGCTTTTCAGGCGTCTTCGTGACACATGATATTCCGGCCGCGCTTAAAATTTGTGACCGAGTCGTCATCCTCAAACAGGGCAAGGTCGGCTTCTCGGGGACGATAAGTGAATTTGAAAAAAGTACCGATCCATTTGTTCAGAGCTTTCTAACAGGACTCTAAGGAAGAGATATGAGAACGCGTAAAAAAGATAAAGAAAATCTCGTGAAAGTGGGTGCATTCCTCACTGCTCTCGCCCTTATTCTCATGATTATGGTTTCGAGTATCGGAAAAGAGAACTCACTCTTTGAACCGAAGGTTCTGATTAAAGCACGCGTCTCCAATGTTTCGAATCTCAAGCCTGGTTCGTACGTTGAGTTAAAAGGCATCCAAGTTGGTTCAGTAAAATCGATCGACATCGTCGGCGAAGATGAAGTGGAAATTATTTTTTCGATGCTCGAAAAAAAACTCACTTGGGTGAGAAAGGATACGACCGTCGTCATCTCCAACGCTGGCCTGGTCGGTGATAAATTTCTTGAAATTAAAGGCGGCTCCAAAGAGGGCGGAAAGTTTGATCCCGAAAAAGATATTCTTTTCTCTGAAGCTTCTTCAGGCTTTGAAGCGATTCTCACAAAGGGTGAGAATATCGCAGACGTGACCACAAGAATTCTAACGAAGGTCGATAACCTACTGACCAAGATGGAAGATGGGAAAAAGATCGTCGAAACGATGAATTCAATTAACCGCGCGTCCATGAATCTTGAATCCATTACCAATGAGCTCAAAGAGGCCCACATCGGGACTATGGTGAGTAACGTTAACATGAGCATGGTAAAACTCAACGGTGCCGCAGGGTCAATAGAAAAAATCATGACGAGAGTCGAGAAAGGTCCAGGGACGATGCACTCGATGATTTACGACGATTCCATTCATGAGGAATTAAGAGGCCTTCTGGGTGGTGCCCAGAGGAACAAGGTCATCAAATATTTTATCCGTGAATCAATTAAGAACTCAGAGAAAAATCCCTAATCAGAGAGCGATAAATCTTAAGCTTACCAAAAGAATGGCAAGCATAAAAAAACAAATCCAGAGCACAGGGTTCATCTTGAACTTTTCCATGTCTCTTTTTAGTTCAATCGGTGGAGTGCCGTCAAAGGTGCTTTTTGGCTCGAGCATCTTGTAAGTTTCGGCCTAATGGAGAGATGATCTTACAGGAAGGTGGTACCGATACGGCACCGACCTTTCCCACGAAAGATGATTATTGAACGTTTAGGTAAACCTGAATCATTGGAACTCTAACAATCTCAAAACCGTTGTCAGTTTCAACAGTCACTTTTTTCACTTTAAAAGTACAACGCTTCGTACTTCTGATCGTGCCGCCGAAGTCGATGACCCACCTTTGATTGTAGAAAGTCCCGCAAACAATGGTTTCACCGTTCCGACTAAGGACGATGCTTTTTGTTGCCGCATCGTAGGCCAGACCTTCGATCTTCACACGCTCATCACTGTAGGTTGTACTATCACCCCAGAATTCGGCGAGCAGGATGTTGACCCAGGCGCGACCAAGATTCTTATTCACGTCAAATGTTGGTGTCACATCGTAGTTAGAATAATTCTTAGTTTCGAAGATGAGCGTTGATTCCGCAGCTGCCAGCGTTGAGAGCACGAGGGCGAAAATGGCGATTAACTTTTTCATGACGATTTTCCTTGGTAAAAAAGACCAAATTTTTGTGTGTGAGGAGATTTACCTAAAGAAAATTGTGAAGTGAACCGCCCTGATGAACCCTGACAGATTCCCCACAAACGCCAAACAATAGAGCATTTTTTTCAAAAAAAAAGGCCCCGAGAGGGGCCTTTTGAACGATTAGAGTTCTAAGTTCTTCTTTTTCATCTTCTCAATCAAAGTTGTTCGATTGAGTGTGAGAAGCTTCGACGCTTGATTCTTATTCCCGCCCGTCCGGTTCATCGCTTGCATGATGAGCGAGTCCTCAATATCAGAGAGGATTTGTTTCAGGTCAACACCCGGCTCTGGGAGCTCAAACAATGTCTTATAATGATGAGTCGCAAGTGGATTAGAGCGGAATATTTTCGCTGGCAGATCTTCCGGAAGAATTTCATTTCCTCCGCGGAGAATGACGAGACGCTCAATCACGTTCTCGAGTTCGCGAACGTTCCCTGGCCAGTCATAACCCAAGAGAAGGTCCATCGTCAGAGATGCGAAGCTAATTTCATTCGAGCGATCGGCAGACACAAAGCGGTCCAAGAAATGCGATATGAGGAGTGGAATATCATCGCGACGTTCTTTGAGCGCCGGCATCCGAATCGGAATAACGTTCAAGCGATAGAAAAGATCTTCGCGAAATTTTCCTTCAGCAACCGACTTCTCAAGATCTCGGTGAGTCGCTGCAATCACGCGCGTATCAATGGCGAGAGTTTCATTTGATCCCACTGGCTCGATCGTTCTTTCCTGGAGGACACGGAGAAGTTTCACCTGGAGAAGGAGTGGCATATCGCCGATCTCATCGAGAAAGATTGTTCCGTTTTGAGCCAGTTCAAAGCGCCCTTTGCGAGTTGAAATGGCACCGGTGAATGCGCCTCTCATATGTCCAAAAAGTTCACTCTCAAGAAGTTCAGAAGGAATGGCACCACAGTTGACTGAAACACGATTTTTTGTTGCGCGCGCAGATAGCCGGTGAATCGCACTTGCGACGAGCTCTTTTCCGGTCCCTGATGGGCCCGTAATTAGGATTGTAGAATCGGTCTTGGCCACACGTGAGATCCGGTCAAAAACCTCTCTCATGATCCGTGAGCGACCAATCATTCCTTCAAAAGTATCTTCTACCGTTGGACGGTCAAGACGAAGTTTCGAAACAGGTCTAGTTCTTCCACCTTCGACGAATACACCCTCGCCATCCATCGCGACGTCGCGTGGCAGTTGGGCTTTGAGTTTTGTCTCGACTGCCAATGTGACAAGTTTCTTTAAATTTTCGAGGTCAAAAGGTTTCGTGAGGTAGTGGAAGACACCTTTCTTCGTTGCTGCAATCGCAGTTTCGATGGAGGCAAATCCCGTCATGACAATAGAGACGAACTCAAAGCCTTTGTCCTTCAAGATATCGATCAGGAGGAGCCCGTCTGACCCCTGCTCGAGCGAGATATCCGTCACGAGACAGAAGGGTTTGTCTTTCGGGTGGTTTTTAGCGAAGTTCGACAAACAGTCTTCAGAACTCTCAAAGAGTTCAACCTTAAGTTTAAGGGTCTGCTCAAGATATTTCCGGATCGAAAGACCCAGAAGCTTATCATCTTCAACAATGATGACAGGCGGTAAGTCTTGAGTCGTCCCATCAAAAGTTTGATGAAGGAAATTCAGATCATCCATTAGGTCCTCCGAGAAAAGTCCAATTTACGACGTGCACGGAACGAGTGTCAATTTTCTAACCTGAACAAAGTTCAACAAGATTGATGATTTAAGTAGGGGGTGTCAAATGTAAGACAATATTATCTATTCGTAGTCGCGGTGCATTTTCTTGAGAATCTTTACCGATTTACTTGGACCACCGGCCCAGATGTAAAAACCCAGAAATAAAAATCCAATGAACGCCATGAGGACAAAAAAGTAGGCTGTCGTTTTTTTCTTCTTCAGCCAATAAAAATAAGAAAACTCCGCTCCCAGAATGATGAAAGGAACTGCCCACCAAGGCGTGTGTCTCACGATGAAATAAAATTCGACCATTTGGATATTGTAGAACGGAGGGGCACAAAAAAGAAGAGGCCCTTTATGGGCCTCTTCGAGAAAAACATTAAATTTTGACGATTACTTAGTGACTAATTTTACCAAAAGTCTTTTCTCGCCATTGACTCTAGTCATTTTGTTAACGAGTTTACATTTCCCGTTCATGAAGAAAGTCGGAACTTTGAAGACCCTTGAGAGTCCCATTTTTCCGCAAGCCGTACCGTTGATAGAAACGATTTTATCGACGACAGTCATGCCTGGAATTTCTTCTGTGACAGTGAGGAGCTCGCGCTCAGAAGTGATACAGTCGTTACGGTAATAACCGCCGTAATTTCCACCGTAGTTTCCGCCTGGATACGGATAATAAGGTCCTGGATAACCGATTGGACCGCCGATACAAGTAGTGAAGAGTTCAGTGGCACGCAATTTCGCATCAACAGTTCCAGCAGCTTCGTTTACATCGAAACGAGTTTCGATGCTAGTAGCGCCAAGAAGATCGCGGGCCGGGACGTCCATGACGAGAACTTCTGCAGCAAACACAGGAGCTGAAATCATAAGTGCAAAGAAAAAGTTTTTCATAATTCCTCCAAAGAGTTTAATAGCTTGAATTCATATCACGGGCGGCAGGCAAAAAAAAAGGGGTGCCATTTGGCACCCCCACTGTAAGATTTAGAACATTCCTTTAAGCTGATCGACCATATCGAGCCGCTCCCAAGTGAAACCATGCTGAGACGTACGTCCAAAATGTCCGTAAGCCGCTGTTTCAGAGTAGATAGGACGAAGGAGATCGAGGCGCTGAATGATTGCTTTCGGACGCATATCGAAAAGTTCGTTAATTGCGTTTGTAAGTTTTTTCTCGTCAACCTTGGCCGTCCCGAAAGTATCGATGAGAAGTGACATCGGTCTAGCAACACCAATGGCGTACGCAACCTGAACGAGTGCTCTTTCAGCGAGTCCGGCTGCGACAACGTTTTTAGCGATGTGACGAGCAGCATACGCCGCCGAACGGTCAACTTTTGAGGGATCTTTTCCAGAGAAAGCTCCGCCGCCGTGAGCGCCGTGACCGCCGTAAGTATCAACGATGATTTTACGACCTGTAAGTCCGGCATCCCCCATTGGACCACCGATAACAAAGCGGCCTGTTGGATTGATGAAGTATTTTGTATTTTTATCAATGAGATTGGCGGGAACAGTTTTTTTAATGACTTCTTCCATGATGCTTTCTTCGATCATTTTCTGAGTCATGCTTTCTGCGTGCTGAGTTGAAACGACGATGGCATCAATGCGCGAAAGTTTTCCGTCGCGGTACTCAGCAGTGACTTGAGTTTTTCCATCAGCACGAAGGTCTTTAAGTTTTCCGTTGTGGCGAACTTCCGCAAGTTTCTTGGCAAGTTTGTGAGAGAGATCAATCGTAAGAGGCATATACGTATCTGTTTCGTTGATCGCGTATCCGAACATGAGACCCTGGTCACCAGCGCCTTGATCGAGAAATTTCCCTTCGCCTTCGTTCACACCCATCGCGATGTCTTGCGACTGTTTCCCAACAGCAACGGTCACACCACAGGTGCTGCAGTCAAAACCTTTATCCGAATGATCGTAGCCAATTTTTTTGATCGTTTTGCGAACAGTTTCATTGATGTCGACGTTCGCTCCAGTTGTG